>JAUWSG010000020.1 GCA_030610155.1 Gammaproteobacteria bacterium | reverse complement strand
CTTGTTTTATGTAGCTAAAGTTATTCCATCGCTTACTTGAACACTACCCAACCCAACATGATGGCCAGGCCAATAATCATCACAAACGCATAGGTGTATAAACGTCCCGTCTGGATTACACGTATCACACCTGAAAACCAGCCGATACTTTTCGCTGTTCCATTCACCATTAGACCGTCAATCAATTTTTGATCGCCTACCTGATAAAACAACTGCCCAATCCCGCGCGAGCCACCGGCAAAAACAATGCTGTAGATCTTATCAATGTAATAATGATTGGTAAGCAGTACATAGAGACCTTTGGCCTTTTGACTGATTTTTTCCGGTATATCCGGTCGTTTCATATACAGGAACCAGGCTGTAAAAACACCCGATATAGCCAGCCAGAACGGCGCCTGGGTAAAGCCATGCATGATCATACCCGCCGGGCCATGAAACTCTTCTGCCAAATGCCCCAGTACATCGTGTTGTGGTAATACAAATATGGATTCACCAAAATAGTTACCGAACGCAACATCACCAACAAAGAGATAACCAATGGCAACGGACGGTATTGCCAGCAAAATCAATGGAATTGTGATCACTGCAGGGGTTTCTTTCAGATGTTCCCGCGTATGCTCATCCATGCGTTCCTTTCCATGGAACACCATAAAATACATTCTGAAACTGTAAAGCGCAGTAATAAAGACACCACTTAGCACACAGTAATAAGCAAAATCTGATCCAGGGATACTGGATGCATGAACGGCTTCAATGATGCTGTCTTTGGAGAAAAATCCTGAAAATCCCGGCGCACCAATCAAGGCCAGCGAGCCAATTAATGAGGTTATCCAGGTGATAGGCATGTATTTTCTAAGCCCACCCATGTTACGTATATCCTGATCATGGTGCATCGCAATAATGACTGAACCGGCACCGAGGAATAACAAGGCTTTGAAAAACGCATGCGTACCCAAATGAAAAATACCGGCGGCATAAGCTGACGCACCTAATGCGACGGTCATATAGCCCAATTGAGACAATGTTGAATACGCCACCACGCGCTTGATATCGTTTTGCACCAGGCCCAGCAAGCCCATGGAGAAAGCGGTAATCGCACCAATGACCAGTACAAAACTCAATGCGGTTTCAGAAAGCTCAAATAATGGAGACATTCTCGCCACCATAAAGATACCTGCTGTCACCATCGTCGCGGCGTGGATCAAGGCAGAAATCGGTGTCGGGCCTTCCATCGAATCCGGTAGCCAGACATGTAATGGTACCTGTGCCGACTTACCCATGGCGCCGATAAACAACAAAATACACATCACCGTCATCACTGACCAGTCCACACCAGGGAACAGCTGCATGGTCTTGTCTGCCATAGAGGGCGCGGCCTTGAATACCGTTACATAATCGAGGCTGTTAAAGAACATCAATACTGCGGCAATTCCCAGCAAAAAACCAAAATCACCAACGCGGTTTACAAGGAAGGCTTTCATGTTTGCATAGATCGCGGTTTCTTTCTTGAACCAGAAACCAATTAGCAAATAAGAAACCAGACCGACCGCTTCCCAGCCAAAAAACAATTGCATAAAGTTGTTGGACATCACCAACATCAACATGGAAAACGTAAACAGGGAGATATAACTGAAGAAACGTTGATAACCGGGGTCATCGTGCATATAACCGACAGTATAGATATGCACCATCAGCGAAACAAATGTGACGACCACCATCATTGTTGCCGTTAACTGATCGATTAAAAAGCCAACCTCGAATTTTACGCCATCGCTTACCAACCAGGTATAAACAGAAGCATTATAATAACCACCATCTACAAATATATGTTTGGCGACAAATGCTGATAATACAAATGACACCGCCACACCGAGTATTGTCACCCAATGCGCACCCGAGCGGCCGATACTTTTTCCGAACAGACCTGCAACTATAGCGCCAAGCAATGGCGCAAGTGCGATAGTCAAATAAATATTTGGCATGTAAGCGTCCACAGGCACTAACCTTTTAAGGTGTCAATGTCTTCGACATTGATCGTGTTTTTATTTCTGAATAATACGACAAGTATCGCCAGCCCAATTGCCGCTTCCGCCGCTGCAACGGTCAGGATGAAAAACACGAACACCTGCCCGGCTGTATCACCGTTGTAATGAGAAAACGCGATGAAATTCATATTGACTGCCAGCAACATAAGTTCAATAGACATCAGAATGATGATGATATTTTTTCTGTTAAGAAAAATCCCCGCCATACTCAGGCAAAACAGAATCCCGCCTAAAGTCAGATAATCAGATAAGGGTATCATTTACTCTCCCACCACATTCTTGATGATTCAGTATGCTTCAACACGATCACTATTCTTCTTCTGCTGCTGATTGTTTTTTTACAGCATCCATTTTCACAATACGCAAGCGGTCTTCTTTACGTACAAAAACCTGTTGTTCCGGCTTCACGTATTTCGTTTGCCGTCCTTTGCGCAATGTCAGGGATATAGCCGCGATTATAGCCACTAACAGAATAACGGAGGCAATTTCGAACGGATACACGTATTCCGTATACAGGACACGTCCCAGTTCTTTTGTATTACTGTAACCCGCCTCGTGACCTACCGGATCGACAACTTTATCGAGGCCGAAATTTTTCGCCCCGACAACCAGGACAATTTCAACCGCAATAATTACTCCCACCAGCACACCTACCGGTAGATACCTGATGAAGCCTTCTTTTAATGGCGCCAGATTTATATCCAGCATCATCACAACGAACATAAACAACACCATAACCGCACCGACATACACCAGCACCAGTGTAATCGCGAGAAACTCAGCCTCCAGCATCAGCCACAGGCCCGCGCTGGTAAAGAATGCCAGCACCAGAAACAAAACAGCAAAGACAGGATTACGTATCGTCACCACCATTAAGGCAGCAAAAACAAGTATCGCCGCAAAAACAAAAAATAGAAATTCTTCTATACCCATATCACCAATCTTGTCTAATTAAATAACTCACTCTATTCCCCCTCTCCCTTCCAGGGAGAGGGCCGGGGTGAGGGTGAAGACTTTAATTTTCTTCTTAAGTTCCTCATGCCCCTCACCCTAACCCTCTCCCCTACTAAAGGGAGAGGGAACGCATTCATTTACAATCTACCGCCAATTCAAGAAATCGTTGTTCCTTTTTTGATTTTCCTTTTCCCTGTTATCTGTTCCCTGTTATCTGAACTTAGCATCCTTCGCACGATCAGCCGCGAGCTGCGCTTCATATTTGTCACCAACCGCAAGCAACTTCTCTTTGGTCATTAACAAATCGCCGCGCTCTTCACCGTGGTATTCAAATTCACGGGTTTCGACGATGGAGTCAACCGGACACGATTCTTCGCAAAATCCACAATAACTACACTTGGTTAAATCAATATCATATCGAGTCGTCCTGCGTGATCCATCTTCCCGTTCTTCCGACTCAATGGTAATAGCTAATGCCGGGCAAACCGCTTCACATAATTTGCATGCAATACATCGCTCTTCGCCATTTGGATAACGTCGCAAGGCATGCAGACCTCTGAAGCGAGGCGATTGCGGTGTTTTCTCTTCCGGATACTGGACAGTAAATTTCTTCGCAAACAAATATCGCCCGGTCACAGACAAGCCCTTGAACAGTTCCAGGAGAAATAAACTTTTTATGTAATTAACAACAGTCTGCATCAATCAGTGCCTAAATAAATTAATCAAACCAGGGTGGTATTTCAAAAACAACCGCTGCGCCAACGACCAGCAACCAAACGATTGTAATCGGGATAAACACCTTCCAGCCCAAACGCATCACCTGGTCATATCGATAACGCGGGAACGTTGCCCGGAACCATAAAAACAAAAAGATAAAAAAGCTTGTCTTCGCCAGCAGCCAAACGATGCCGGGGACAAATTCAAAAAACCCTTCAAGCACCGGTATGCCCTGAAAAGGTGACAACCAGCCACCACAAAACATCAGTGCACAAAGCATACAGATCAAAATGATGTTCGCGTATTCAGCCAGTGAAAATACTGCGAAGGTCATACCTGAATATTCAACATGGAAACCAGCAACAATCTCTGATTCACCTTCTACCACATCAAAGGGGGTACGGTTTGTTTCTGCCAGACCCGAGAACAAATAGATAGCGAACAAGGGTAATAAAGGAATCCAGAACCAGTGCAGTAAACTGCCCTGTTGTGCGTTAACAATTTCCTGCAAGTTCAAACTACCACCTGCTAACAACACCCCCACCAGGGCAAAACCCATGGCTATTTCATAGGAAACAACCTGTGCTGCGGAACGTAATGCACCAAGGAATGCGTATTTTGAGTTAGATGCCCAGCCGGCGATGATAATTCCATAAACACCCACTGATGTCATGGCAAGAATATAAAGCAAGCCTGCATCCATGTCTGAAAGCACCATGCCATCATCAAATGGCACCACGGACCAGGCAGCCAATGCCGGCCCTATCGCTAAAACCGGGGCAATGATAAATAAATAGGGGTTTGCACTGGTAGGAAGAATAATTTCCTTGAGTAATAACTTGAGGCCATCTGCGATGGGTTGCAACAAGCCTCTTGGACCAACACGGTTTGGTCCGATACGCACTTGCATATACGCAATAACTTTTCGTTCAGCCAGCGTGATATAAGCAACTGAACCCAGCAGAGGCGCCACAATAATAAGTATCTTTGCCACGATGATAAGCAGTGTCTGCAGATCAACGGGTATAGCTCCCCATAACATTAATATCGATTCAAGCATCAAACAATCTCAAGTCATTCTTGTTTTTAAGGAACCTCATAAACTTTGAGGTTCTTCAGTGAGTATTATATTTTTTCCAGTTCAACAACCGATGATTCATAGCCCAGGTAAGTTTCACCCATTTCACAAGGTGGTATCAATACGCTGTCCTTCGGCAATCGATCATCTATTATAACCGGCAATGTTACCTGACCATTCCCCTGACGCACCAGCGCCTGATCCGCATCCATTAAACCGATTCGTGTCGCTAACTCTTCCCCAATATGAATGGCCGGTATACGAGCATCTGCCGTTTGCTGTAATGAAGGCGCACGACGAACAATCGGGTCAATTGAATAAATTGACGTATCTACTATCCTGACAACACCATCCACATTATTTTGCAAGGCGTTCGGGATTTTCCAGGCAATTTTATTGTCCGCTGTCACACTCCCGGCAAAGGAATGTACTTCGTCCCTGACTTCGTCTGAACTCAAGTAATCAAAATCATCCACATTAAACAGGTTCCCCAAAACACGCCATACCTTCCATGCAGGTCTTGAGTCGCCCAGTGGTTCAACCACCGCATTAAAACTCTGCCAACATCCTTCCACATTTACAAACGTACCAGATGTTTCTGTGAAAGGCGAAACAGGTAATAAAACATTTGCCTCAGAGAGTAATGATTCACTCTTGTACATACTCAATGCAACCACAAACTCGGCTTGTTCCATGGCGTTTAGTGCCAGCGCATGATCTGCACAATCTTTTTCAGGCTCTATACCCTGGAGAACAAAAGCCTTTAATCCGGAACGCAGCATTTCCAGCGCATTCAGGTTTTTTGATGAAACTTTTTCCTGCTGATGTGTGCGATGAGGAATGGCACCAGTCAACCAGCCACCTGATGAATTCGCGCCATCAGTCAGATATCCGATAGTACAATTAGCCATTTCAGCAACTAAACTGGCCAGGGCGCGGAGTGTTGAAAAATCCGGGTTAGTATGAGCAGACAGACCCAGAATTATCGTAGCATTATTCGCATTACTGAGATTACTGGCAATTAGCTTGTGCTGTTCAGTAGGCACCACATTTTCCAGCAAGGCTTTAAGACCTTCAGGTGCGGTGACACCCGCCACTTCGATTAATGCTTTCGCCACGGCGCCTAATTCTTTGCCCATTTGACGCGGATCAGTAATAATTTTTTCAGCAACCGGAAATAAAAATTCATAATCAACCGGGTTTATGAACATGATTTTCGCATCTGCAATTGCGGCCTTGCGAATACGGTGACCTGCTATCGGTTGATCTTTTCTCAAGTTCGAACCTATCAACAGTGCAGCATCTACCTGTTCCAGATTTTCGATAGACTGGCCCAACCAGGGGAAAACTGGTGCATTGTCCTGATCGCGAAAATCCTGTTGACGTAATCGATGATCGATATTATGGCAACCCAGTGCACGCATTAATTTTTGCGACAGAAACATTTCTTCCAATGTTGCGCTCGGGCTCATCAACATACCAATATTGTCAGCGCCGGCGCTGGCAACAATATTTTTAAGTCCATCCACTGCCGCGATAAGCGCAGTATCCCAATCGGTTTCCTGCCACTCACCATTGTATTTAACCATTGGCGATTGCAATCTTTCTTCGCTGTTTAATCCTTCATAACTAAAGCGGTCACGATCAGACAACCAGGTTTCATTTATCGCCTCGTTATCCTTAGGTACAACACGCATGACCTTGTCCTGGCGTGTGTGCACGTGAATATTTGAACCCAGGCAATCATGTGGCGCGATGGAATCGAATTGCCGTAATTCCCATGCACGGGCAGAATATCTGAAAGGTTTGGATGTCAACGCGCCGACAGGACAAAGGTCAATAACATTGCCTGATAATTCAGAAGAAACCGTTTTTGCAACATAAGTGCCGATTTCAGCATGCTCACCACGACCCGTCATACCCAGTTCCTTGATGCCGGCAATTTCCTCACCGAAACGAACACAGCGGGTACAATGAATACAGCGCGTCATATCTGTATTGATCAGCGGTCCCAGATTTTTATTCGCGACTACACGTTTCTTTTCCGAGTAACGGGATACGTCGTCGCCATAACCCATTGCGACATCCTGTAATTCACATTCACCACCCTGGTCACAAATAGGGCAATCCAGCGGATGGTTGATCAGCAAAAACTCCATCACGCTCTTTTGTGCCGCAATAGCTTTGGGTGACTGGGTATGAATGATCATTCCTTCGGTGACCGGTGTGGCGCAGGCAGGAAGAGGTTTAGCGGCTTTTTCCACATCAACCAGGCACATGCGGCAATTAGCGGCAATCGATAAATTTTTGTGATAACAAAAACGTGGAATTTTGATCCCGGCTTCATCAGCAGCTTCAATGACCATCGCGCCATTTTCTACTTCAAGCATTTTGCCGTTGATTTGAATATTAACCATCTAATACACCGTTGTTATAAACATCTGTTATAAACATCGCTAAAATTTTCAGCCAAAAGTTATGATTGCGCTGCCGAGACCATGCACTTCTTATGATCCACATGATACTGAAACTCATCCCGGAAATGCTTGATTGCACCACTCACCGGCATTGCGGCAGCATCACCGAGACCACAAATCGTTCGACCTTCAATTTTTTTGGACACATTCAGTAAAAGATCAATATCTTCTGGCCTGCCCTGTCCATTTTCTATTCTGTTGACCACGCGGGATAACCATCCTGTCCCTTCTCGACAGGGCGTGCATTGACCACAGGATTCTTCATAATAAAAATAGGATATACGTGCGAGTGCTTTAACAATACAGGTTGTTTCATCCATCACAATCACTGAACCTGCACCCAGCATGGAACCTGCCTTGGCTATCGAGTCATAGTCCATATTGACATCCATCATCACATCACCCGGTAACATCGGTGTAGATGATCCACCGGGAATAACGGCCTTGAGCTTGTTGCCATTACGCATGCCACCCGCCATTTCCAGCAGTTCGGCAAATGGTGTACCCATTGGTATTTCATAATTTCCGGGTTTATTCACATGGCCAGATACAGAAAAAAGTTTTGCACCGCCATTGTTTGGTATGCCTATTTCAAGAAACCATTTACCACCGTTTTGCAGAATGAGTGGAATCGAAGCAAGTGTTTCGGTGTTATTAATCGTCGTCGGCTTGCCGAACAGACCATAACTTGCTGGAAAAGGCGGTTTGAACCGGGGCTGGCCTTTCTTGCCTTCAATCGATTCGAGTAACGCTGTTTCTTCACCACAAATATAAGCCCCGCCACCCAGGTGTGTATGCAAGTCAAAACTCACACCGGAGCCAAGTATATTATCACCCAGCAATCCCGCAGCGCGCGCCTCATGAATGGCAGCTTCAAATCGCTCATAAGGTTCCCAGAACTCACCGCGAATATAATTAAAACCTGCTTTTGCACCGATGGTGTAGCCGGCGATCATCATGCCTTCTATTAATGCATGCGGATTGTAACGCAGTATGTCCCGGTCTTTAAAAGTGCCAGGCTCACCTTCATCAGAGTTACAGACAATATATTTATCACCGGGTGCATTACGCGGCATAAAACTCCATTTCAGACCCGTTGGAAACCCTGCGCCCCCCCGCCCTCGCAGGCCGGATGCTTTTAATTCATTTATAATTTCATCTGCAGGTTTTTTTTCTTTAAGTATTTTTTTCCATACCTCATAGCCACCTGTACTCTGGTAAGTTTCCAGCGTCCAGGGCTTGTCCAAATGCAAATTTTTAAAACAAACTTCGTTAGCCATGATTTATCTTCAATCTCTATAACTCGATCTAATCGAGCTGATCCAGTATTTTGTCAATTTTTTCCGGCGTTAAATTTTCGTGGTAATCTCTGCCAACCTGAAACATGGGTGCACCACCACAAGCGCCCAGGCATTCCACTTCTTTAAGTGTAAATTTGCCATCATCTGTCGTCTCACCAAACCCGATGCCAAGTTTGCTTTTTAAATGTTCTACAATGCCGTCTGAACCACACAACATGCATGAAATATTCGTACAAACGCATATCTTGTGGCGACCGACAGGTTTTAGTTCATACATGGAATAAAACGTTGCAACTTCATATACCGAAATCTCAGGCACACCCAGATATTCTGCAACCGCATCCATTAATTCAGTTGTTAATGATCCGCCATTGGCATCTTGCACGATACGTAAAGCGGGCATACATGCCGAAATCGACCACCCATTCGGGTACTTGGTCAGCTCCTGATCTATTTCTGCACGCACTTCTTCTGCGAGTAAATGCAGTTTACTTTTAGACGATTTAGTTTTTGTTGACAGGCCGGATTGTGACATTAGCGATCAATCTCCCCGAACACGACATCCATTGTTCCAATAATAGCGACGACATCAGCCAGCATATGGCCACGTGTCATTTCATCACATGCCGCCAGGTGCGGAAATCCGGGCGCCCTGATTTTTAACCGGTAAGGCTTGTTCGCTCCGTCAGAAATCACGTAAGTACCAAACTCGCCCTTCGGATGCTCAACTGCCACATAGGCTTCGCCTTCAGGTACCGAATAACCTTCTGTAAAAAGTTTAAAATGGTGAATCAATGATTCCATATCACCTTTCATACTTTCTCGCGGTGGCGGTGTCAGCTTTCGATCATCAAGCATGACTGGCCCGGAATTGTCACGCAACCAGCCAATACATTGTGTGATAATTCTGGTTGACTGACGCATTTCTTCTATACGCACCAGATAACGATCATAACTGTCTCCCGTTTTGCCGACGGGAATATCGAAATCCATCTTGTCATACACTTCATAAGGCTGTTTCTTGCGCAGATCCCATTCAAAACCGGAGCCCCTTAACATGGGACCAGTAAATCCAAGTTGTAATGCTCTTTCAGGGGTGACAACCCCGATGCCGACAGTACGATGTTTCCAGATACGGTTCTCGGTCAACAGTGTTTCATATTCGTCAACATAGGTTGGAAACCGTCGTGTAAAATCTTCAATAAAATCGAGCAAGGAGCCTTGCCTGTTTTCATTCAGTTTTGCGACTTCCTTTTCAGAATGCCATTTCGATGCCTGGTATTTTGGCATTTCATCTGGCAAATCCCTGTAAACCCCACCCGGTCGGTAATACGTCGCATGCATACGCGCACCTGATGTGGCTTCATAAATATCAAGTAAGTCTTCCCGTTCCCTGAAGCCATACAGGAAAACAGTCATTGCACCAATATCAAGTGCATGCGCACCCAGCCACATAAGGTGGTTAAGAATACGTGTAATCTCATCAAACATCACACGGATATATTGCGCACGTATCGGTGGTGTAACACCGAGTAATTTTTCCAGCGCCAGTACATAACCGTGCTCATTCACCATCATGGAGACATAGTCCAGACGGTCCATATAACCAATACTCTGATTATATGGCTTCGTTTCAGCCAGCTTTTCTGTGCCCCGATGAAGTAATCCTATGTGCGGGTCAGCCCGCTCGATGACCTCGCCATCCATTTCAAGAATGAGTCGTAAAACACCATGCGCAGAGGGGTGCTGCGGACCAAAGTTAAGTGTGAAATTCTGTATCTCAGCCACGTTACCGGTTTCCTTCCTTCTTATGCTCATTTAAATACCGGTGATCATCTCTGATAACACGAGGAACCAGTGTTCGAGGCTCAATGCTGACGGGCTCATAAATGACACGTTTTTTATCTGCATCGTAACGCATTTCAACATGACCACTGATGGGGAAATCTTTTCTGAACGGGTGGCCAATAAAACCATAATCAGTCAATAAACGCCGCAAGTCCGGGTGACCTTCAAACATGATACCGAATAAGTCAAAGGCCTCTCTTTCATACCAGTTAGCAACAGCCCACACACTCACGACCGAATCCAGTATGAGTGGGTCAGCTGATAGTGTTTTTAATCTGATACGAATATTGTGAGTGATTGACAAAAGATGATAGACGACGACTAATCCGCCTTTCTTACCTGTCGTTGTAGTAGCAGATGTAGTATTGGAGGGTTGGCCTTCGGTATCACTGTGGCCGGCAGTACTCACACCGCGACTGAATCCTGATCCTGTCGCACCGTCTGTTGTCCATTCAACATCGCCATAAGCTGAATAGTCGACACCACAAAGATCAATCATCGTCTTGAAGTCAAAATCCGGATCATCGTGCAAGGTTTTGCAGACTTCAAGTATATCTTTTTTATCAACAACGACCGTCAGCTCATCTAACGCAATATCAGATGATATGATCTTGTCTCCAAATTTTTCTCGCACACGTGAACCAAGCACTTCCAAGTTATTAACAATAGTATTTGCCATATAATTTCTACTTAACGTGCGATGGTATTTGTGCGTCTGATTTTGTTTTGCAGTTGCATAATGCCATATAAAAGGGCTTCAGCAGTTGGAGGGCATCCAGGCACATAGATATCTACCGGAACAATTCGATCACAACCTCTAACAACAGCGTAGGAGTAATGATAATAACCACCCCCATTCGCACATGAACCCATTGAGATGACCCAGCGAGGTTCTGACATCTGGTCATATACCTTGCGCAAAGCAGGCGCCATCTTGTTTACGAGTGTACCCGCAACAATCATGACATCTGATTGTCGTGGACTGGGGCGAAAAATTACGCCGAAACGATCGAGATCGTACCGGGATGCGCCCGCATGCATCATTTCAACAGCACAACAGGCCAGACCAAATGTCATCGGCCATAAAGAACCTGTTCTTGCCCAATTAAATAATTTGTCAACCGACGTCGTGACAATACTTTTTTCCAGAACGCCTTCTATTCCCATTCCAGGGCTCCTTTGTTCCACTCATAGATAAAGCCAATGACCAGAATACCTAAAAAGACTGACATCGCCAGAAACCCGAACATACCAATCTCCTTAAGAACAACGGCCCAGGGGAACAGAAATGCGATTTCCAGATCGAAAATGATAAAAAGAATAGCGACGAGATAATAACGCACATCAAATTTCATGCGCGAATCTTCAAAGGCTTCAAAGCCACATTCGTAAGGAGATAGTTTTTCACTATCAGGGCGATGGGGTGCAATTAATCTGCCCATAACAATTGGCGCCACGCCAAAAAAGGCACCCATGATGAGAAATACCAGTATTGGTAAATAACTCTCTAACATTTCACTTAGTTCTCCCCAGTCCTAAATAGTTAGATCCATCTAACCGTGCAATTCCTCACAGTTATTTATTGTTATTATTTTATTTCTTTTGCACTTACGTTAATTCGAACACCCATGATTACCATGGCTTGTAACTTATTGTCAATACTGTTTTAAGTAAGTTATTTATTATATTCAATAAGTTAAATTGAGCTCTTGAACGTTACCACAACTTTTCGAAACATACACCACAAGTTCTATTATGCTTGTGATTCATACAGTTTTGGTGCCGATGGCCGGACTCGAACCGGCACAGCTTTCGCCACCGCCCCCTCAAGACGGCGTGTCTACCAATTCCACCACATCGGCAACTATTACTTTACCTGCTTAAAGCCAGTGTTATTATTTTGGTGCCTGATCAGCTCCGGCATCACCGGCCGGTATCGCGACTTCATCAGTCGGTATCACCGGCACATCGGCTTCCGTCTGTGTGCCAGGCATCTGATCAGCTGTTGTGTCTGCTTCTTCCTGCGTAGTAACAACGCTATCAACAATACTCTCCTGGTTGTTAATCGCTTTTCCTGACAAATAGGCAAGAGACAAACTGCACAGAAAAAATATGGTTGCAAACACACCCGTGGTCTTAGTCATAAACGAACCCGACCCCTGAGCACCAAAAACACTGCCGGATGCACCGCCGCCGCCACCGCCACCGCCGCCACCAAATGCGGCACCTGCGTCTGCGCCTTTACCTTGTTGTAATAACACAAGTATGATCAAGCCAAAGCCGGCGAAGACCAGTAATGATAATAATACTGTTTCCATTAATTCATCTTTCTCATTTGATTAAAAAATAGTTAATTAGCGGCTGTACAAATTGCCAAAAAGTCTTCTGCCTTGAGCGATGCCCCACCGATTAATCCACCATCAATGTCCGGCATATTAAAAATCTCTTTGGCATTCGAAGGCTTGACACTGCCACCATATAAAATACGCGTCTGTTGTGCAATTTCTGCATCATGCGTAGCCAGACGCTGGCGAATAAAAGCATGAACATCCTGCGCTTGTTGAGGTGTCGCGGTTTTACCTGTGCCGATCGCCCAAACAGGCTCATAAGCAATAACAACGTCTTTAAACGCACTGATTCCCACCAGATCAATGACGGCGTCAATTTGTCGTGCGACCACGTCCTCAGTCTGGTTTGCTTCACGTTCTTCCAGCAACTCTCCGACGCAAAATATAGGCACTAAATGTGCCTCTTTAACCGCCGCAAATTTCTTCGCTACCAGTTCATCCGATTCTGCATACAAGGATCTGCGTTCCGAGTGACCAAGAATTGCATATTTGCAGCTAAAATCACCGAGCATACTAACAGATATTTCACCCGTATAGGCCCCGGAAACCTGTTCACTCACATTTTGCACACCGAGCAAAATCTCTGTGCCATCGATCAGGTCGTTGACTTGACCGAGATAAACCGATGGCGGACAAACAACGACTTGAGCTTTTTTTACTTCGCCCAGACCTTGTTTAATACCATCAATTAATAATTTGTTACTTTCGCTGGAACCGTTTAATTTCCAGTTCCCCGCAACCATAGGCTGACGCATTTATAATCCCCCAAAAAAACAAAAAGCGGCCACGAAGCTTACCGAGACCGAGGGGAAAAATCAATTTAGAACAGGAATTTAAGAAATTTCGAATAATTAGGTGATAAAAAGGGCGATGGTTTGCAAGGTGATTTGCACCAATACGCGACAGTATCGGTTAATTATCCAGCAATTACATTAAGATAACAGCTTAAAGAATTGTTATTACTATAGTTTTATTCAGGCCTCCATCACATCCGAAACGACATCGGCAATATCATGCGCCACTTGTTTGACCTGATCTGCGTTTTTGCCTTCCACCATGACCCGTACCAGCGGTTCAGTACCGGATAAACGTAATAAAATACGACCCGTATCCGCCAATTGTATTTCCGCTTGTTTGACTGCTTCTTGAACAGGCTTTGAAGACGTAATATCCATTCTTTTTTTCATTTTGACATTGACCAGGCATTGCGGGTATTTCGTCATGCCGGATTTTAGCTGATGCAGGGAGCGGCCCTTTTTCATCATATCCGCAATCACCTGTAGAGCCGACACAATCCCGTCGCCGGTCGAAGTACGATCCAGGCAAATGATATGACCGGATGATTCCCCTCCCAGCACCCAGCCCTCACGTTTAAGCATTTCCATAATGTGCCTGTCACCAACCGGCACACGTTTAAAGGGAATACTGCGCGAACTCAAGGCGTGTTCCAGCCCCAGGTTGCTCATATAGGTGCCAACAACGGTGCCAATTTCCTTTTTATTGTCAGTACGTGCCTGTGCAATGATGTAAAGTATTTCGTCTCCATCAACCACTTCACCCTTGGCGTCCACCAGAATGAGGCGATCACCATCACCATCCAGCGCAACCCCCAGGTCCGAATTGGAACTGACCACCATCTTCTGGAGTGATTCCGGGCTTGTTGCACCACAGCCTTCGTTAATATTCAAACCATCCGGTTCAACACCCATTTCAATGACTTCAGCACCCAGTTCCCTGAAGACACTGGGCGCGACGTGATAGGTTGCACCGTGTGCGGCATCTACAACAATTTTTAAACCTTTAAATTCCATTAAACTTGGAATCGTGCTTTTGCAAAACTCAATATAACGACCAGCCGCATCATCAACGCGTTCTGCCTTGCCCAGCTTTGCGGAATCAACCGTGGTAAATTCTTTTTCCAATTCTGCTTCAATGGCAAACTCCACTTCATCAGACAATTTATTACCCGAGCTGGAGAAAAACTTGACCCCATTATCATAAAAAGGATTATGAGAGGCGCTGATTACGATCCCGGCCTGGGCATGCAAGGTCCGTGTTAGATAGGCGATAGCGGGTGTCGGCATCGGGCCAAGTAACAATATATCCACACCGGCTGCTGACAATCCTGCCTGTAATGCTGACTCAAACATATATCCCGAAATACGGGTATCTTTACCAATAAGTACCTTACCGCCACCTTCCTTGGCCAACACACGTCCAACAGCCCAGCCCAGCTTTAATATAAACTCGGCAGTAATGGGACCTTCGCCCACTTTTCCACGTATGCCATCGGTACCAAAATATTTTTTATCCATTTTTATTCTCTAATAATTTTCTATCTTGTAATAATAGTCGCTAACAACTGAAATTCGATACTAAGTCCAATTATCTTATATTATTTCGGTGAATGCACCGCAAAGGCGCAAAGGGCGCAAAAAACAACTAGATTCAAAAATAATCCGAAACATGTATCAACTCGTCATTCCGGCATGCCTTTAGCCGGAATCCAGCTGAATCAGAAATCATTCACTGGAAAATGAATAACAGCCCTGAAACACAACGGTGCTGATATTGTCATCTTTTCCATTCTACCCCTGGATTCCGGCTAAAGGCATGCCGGAATGACGGAAGTTTGAACTATTACCTCTTTAAGTTAGCGCCATTCGTCAATATATTTTTAATATCCATAATTATTTTCTTTGCGCCCTTTGCGCCTTTGCGCCTTTGCGGTGAAAAAATTCTTAAGGGCTATAGACCGGTTTAGCTATGTCGCGTGCATCAAGGCCTCAGTTACTTTAACGGCATCTCGCGTTGCTTCTACATCATGCACCCTTATGATTGATGCACCGGCCAGGCATGCGGCCGTTGCCAGCGCAATGCTGCCATAAAGTCGTTTATCCACCGGTTCATCGAGAATTGCACCAATCATGCTTTTGCGTGAAACCCCGACCAGGACCGGCAAACCCGTCGACACCAGTTCTGATAAATGTTTTAACAGGCTCAAATTTTGTTCCAGTGATTTCCCAAAGCCGAACCCCGGGTCGATTACGATATTACCGCGTGGAATGCCGGCCGCTTCACAGTCACGAACACGTTTGAGTAAAAATGACTTCACGTCCTGCACCACATCATCATATTGCGGTTTGTGCTGCATGCTGCGTGGCTCACCTTGCATGTGCATAAGACAGACCGGCACACCCAGTTTGCTGGCACATTCCAGCGCGCCTTCTTCCTGAAGCGCACGTACATCATTAATAAAACTGGCACCGGATTTAACGGCGGCAGACATTACCCCGGCTTTACTCGTGTCGATGGAAATGGGAACCGCTATTGCCTTGTGCAAGGCTTCGATAACCGGCACCACCCGTTCCAATTCTTCTGACTCGCCGACCGACTCTGCGCCTGGGCGGGTTGATTCACCCCCGACATCAATCATCGTGGCGCCTTCAGAAATCATTTCCTGCGCTGTTTCGACTACTCTACTGATATCAGGAGAACCGGCAGACAAAAAATTACCCCCGTCCGAGAAGGAATCGGGGGTAATGTTTAAAATGCCCATTATTTGAATCTGACTTGAATCGTGCCTTTTTACTTCCGTACTATTCACTTCCGTAAAAAACACATCATAAACAGTGTCTACCCAAACGCTGCAATTTAATGCTGTCCGGCTGGACCGCCAATTTCGCTATCAGATTTCGACGTTTTGTCTGTTGTCGCTGAGGCGTCTTCCGAGTCTGTCTGTTTACCGGATTGCGGTGGTTCAGAGTCAGAGTCAGACCAGCCTTCAGGCGGACCAGGTTCTTTGCCTTCCATAATTTTGTCGATCATTTTCATATCGATGGTCTCATATTTTATCAAGGCATCTGCCATCGCATGAAGTATATCCTTATTCTCGGTGAGAATCGTGCGCGCGCGTTCATAGTTACGATCCACTATTCTTCTGACTTCTTCATCGATAATATGTGCAGTTTCATCCGAGACATTCTTGTGTTGCGCAACTGAATGACCAAGAAAGACTTCGCCTTCTTCTTCACTGTAAGTCATCGGACCCAACTTGTCTGACAGCCCCCACTTGGTAACCATATTACGGGCCATTTCAGTCACACGGGAGATATCATTCGATGCTCCGGTCGTCACATGCTCGGCACCAAATATCAGCTCTTCAGCAATACGTCCACCAAACAGACTGCAAATGGAACTTTCCAGACGTTCTTTCGAATAACTGTAACGGTCTTCCTCGGGCAGAAACATAGTGACACCCAATGCGCGTCCACGTGGGATAATCGTGACCTTATAAACCGGATCATGTGACGGTACCGTTCGACCAACGATCGCATGACCGGCCTCATGGTATGCCGTCAATTTCTTTTCATCCTCACTCATCACCATGGAACGGCGCTCAGCCCCCATCATGATTTTATCTTTCGCCCTTTCAAAGTCATCCATGCCAACAAGACGTTTGTTGGCCCTGGCTGCAAACAACGCGGCCTCGTTAGCGAGGTTCGCCAGATCAGCACCGGAGAAACCGGGAGTCCCGCGCGCAATGAGACTGGGTTTTACGTCATCAGAGATAGGAATTTTACGCATATGAACTTTAAGAATCTGTTCGCGGCCACGTATGTCCGGCAATGGCACCACGACCTGACGATCAAATCGTCCCGGGCGTAAAAGTGCAGGATCCAGCACATCCGGACGGTTGGTTGCGGCGATCACGATCACCCCGTCATTAGCCTCGAAACCATCCATTTCAACCAGCAGCTGGTTCAAGGTCTGCTCACGTTCATCATGTCCACCGCCTAAACCGGCACCACGATGACGACCGACGGCGTCAATTTCATCGATAAAAATGATGCAAGGCGCATGCTTCTTCGCTTGCTCAAACATATCACGAACCCGTGACGCACCCACACCGACGAACATTTCAACAAAATCGGAACCGGAAATGGTAAAAAATGGCACCTTGGCCTCACCTGCAATCGCCCTGGCAAGCAGTGTTTTACCGGTACCGGGTGAGCCCACCATCAGGACACCGCGTGGAATCTTGCCACCCAGTTTCTGAAACTTGCTCGGGTCACTTAAAAATTCAACCAGTTCAGCCACTTCATCTTTAGCTTCTTCCACCCCGGCCACATCACCGAAGGTCACTTTGATCTGGTCTTCACTGAGCATACGTGCCTTGCTTTTACCGAAAGACATCGCCCCTCTGCCACCGCCACCGCCTTGCATCTGGCGCATAAAAAACACCCAAACGGCAATCAGTAACAACATCGGGAACCAGGATATGAAAATTTGCATCAGCACACTGGGCTGTTCAGGTGGCTTGGCATCGATCACAACGCCGCTCTCCAGTAAATCTGAAATCAAACCAGGATCATTACCCGGGCTATATGAGGTGAAGCGTTCACCGGAATGCGTTTCGCCGCGAATAGTACGGCCTTCGAGTATTACCTTTTTCACACTCCCCTGCTTCACATCGGCGAGAAATTGAGAATATTCCAGCTTTTTGGCAGAAGAAGGTCTCGGTCCAAAATTATTGAAAACCGAAACAAGTACGATGGCAATGACCACCCATAAGATGAGATTTTTTGCTAAATCATTCAATGTTTAAAGCCTCTATCAGTCAAAACTAATAAACTAATATTCCGTGAATACCCAAGTCTCCATGGGCTTAAGTTACTACACATTATAGCCTCTGGCCAGTATATAGATCTCACGAGAACGTGATCTGGAAGCGTCGGGCTTCCGTATTAACACCTTTTTAAATATTGTTTTAAGCTCTTTCTTAAATTCATCACTTCCACTTCCCTGGAACATCTTGATCAAAAAATCACCGTCCGGCATTAACGCCTGCCTGACCAAATCCAGTGCAAGATCGGCTAAATTCATCATACGCGCCTGATCCATGCTGGTGATACCACTGATATTGGGCGCCATATCCGACATTACAAGGCCAATTGGCTGATTTACTGTTAATTCTAGCAGTCTTTGAAGTATTATCGGCTCGTTAAAGTCTCCCTGCACAAATTCTACATTCTCAAGACTATCCATCGGCAGGATATCCATCGCGATCACTTTGCCTTTATGCCCCACAATACCCGCTGCAAATTGTGACCATCCGCCAGGCGCCGCGCCTAAATCGACCACAGTCATGCCAGGCTTGATTAATTTGTCTCTTTTGTTAATTTCCAGCAATTTATAGGCCGCACGAGACCGCATCCCGTCAAGTTTTGCCTGATTAACATACTTGTCGTCAAAATGTTCTTTAAGCCAGCTTTTGCTACTTTTACTTTTAGCCATAAAATCGTTTCACCGCAAAGGCGCGAAGGACGCAAAGAAAGAGAAATGAATGATTATTAAACATAAAAAACTTTGCGTCCTTTGCGCCTTTGCGGTTAATTCTGTTCTTGCTGATGTTTGGTGAGGATGCGTTTTACCCTGATGATAATCCACGTTGCCGCCAATAGTCCGTAAACAAACAATAGAAGTATCTGCCCGGCAAGTTGATCAATTAGCTTGTCCTCTATTATCAATAGAATAATGCCAACGACCAGCAATAATGCCAGATCCAGTTTAACTTCATTCAACGGACTGGCCGCAACAGCGAAACCTTTGCCCTTTTGCGTTACACTAGCAACTTGTCCGGTTTTTTTATTCATACTTAACTAACTCAAAACAGTAAAGAGAGCAACAATGGCATTAACACAACAAAATATTCGACAATTACGTGGGCTTGCTCACAAACTCAAACCGGTCATTATCCTCGGAAAAGCCGGTTTTAGTGAAAGTGTCGTGAATGAACTGGATATGGCACTCACGCATCACGAGCTCATTAAAATCAAGCTCGGTGAAGCGGATAAAACCAACCGCAACAAACTTATTGATCAAATCACGCAAAAAACAAAAGCAGATGTGGTACAAACAATCGGACATGTATTAGTCATCTACCGCCCATCAGACAACAAGGTCATCGAGCTTCAATAATAGAAAAAATCAGCCTTCTTTAAAACCCGGTTCTTCGTAGGTTGGACTTCGTGAACTCACTCCAACCTACAAATAATTCTTTTTACGCCCTTCGTCAGTCACCGGGTTAACCCGAAACAGCACCAGCAGCAGTCCGAAAACACTGGTAATGAGAAACATGATTGAAGAGACGCCATGCAAGCGACCAAACTGAGTGGCTTGCACACTGCCTTCAACAAGGCCTTGCGTTTTTAATTCCTGCATCATTGGCTGCAATACAAACAATCCTGTCCCGGTCAGTACAATCATGGTGAGCAATAACCAAATTCGCCAGCGTTTTAAACTTTCGCTACGTGCAACGATAACAGCACCGACTAACAGCAAGATGCCACAGATAAGGCCGATGATACTGATGTATTTAAAAAAATATCCCGCCAGTTCGCCGGCAAGCTGACGGTTATCCAGGGTTTTGAACAGAACCGGTGTCACCAGGTAGCCAATAATCCACAAGCCACCAACCCATAAGGTCAACAGGAAGCGCTCGCTGTATTTAATAATTGGCATCGTCATGTTTAAATGAGAAAGTTAAATAAGGAAGTTAAATGAGAACGTTAAATATATTTAACGTCAATTATTTCGTACTCGATTATACCGCCAGGCGCATTCACTTCGGCAATATCACCTTCCTCTTTACCGATCATGGCTCGAGCAATGGGTGAGGACACAGATATCTTTCCGACCTTGATATCGGCTTCATCTTCACCAACTATTTGATAAGTGACTTCCTTGTCAGTCTTTACATCAAGAAGATCCACCGTCGTACCAAATATAATCTTGCCACCTGGATTTAAAGCAGTGATATCGATAATCTGGGCATGCGAAAGTTTTCCATCTATTTCTTTTATACGACCTTCTGCAAAACTCTGTTGTTCACGTGCAGCATGGTATTCAGCATTTTCCTTAAGGTCCCCGTGGGCACGTGCGACGGCAATCGCTTTAACAATGCGTGGGCGCACAACTGTTTTGAGCTCTTTTAATTCTTCCCTTAATTTTTCAGCTCCTGCCAGGGTGATTGGCACCTTGCTCATTGTTCAAACTCCTTATGTAAATCCTGAACTCGATTTATTTTAGTCACATCAATTTTCTGTATCGCCAGACAGGTAGCACTGGCTGCTGCAACTGTTGTGGTATAACTGACTTTATGCTGCAAGGCTTCACGTCGAATTGTAAAAGAATCAGCAATCGCTTTCTTGCCTTCAGTCGTATTAACAATAAAATCTATCTGATCATTTTTAATCAAGTCAACAATGTGCGGTCGTCCTTCCATGACCTTGTTAATACGTTCACACGCCACGCCCGCTTCCTGTAAAATTTTAGCCGTTCCGCCCGTGGCCAATATTTTGAATCCCAGTTCAACCAGTTGTTTTCCAACCAGCAGTGCCCCCGGTTTATCCGCATTACGCACACTAACAAATGCCGTCCCGCCAGTCGGTATGATCACGCCCGCAGCCATCAATGATTTTAAATAGGCCTCGCCAAAAGTCTCGCCTACTCCCATGACTTCGCCGGTCGATTTCATTTCCGGCCCTAATATCGGATCGACACCGAGAAATTTTACAAACGGGAATACCGCCTCTTTTACAGAATAATAACCAGGAATACGTTCAGCGGTCACACCCTGCTCAACCAGACTTTTGCCTGCCATACAGCGTGCGGCTATTTTCGCCAGTGGCAAACCAATTGCTTTTGATACAAATGGCACGGTCCTGGATGCACGCGGATTAACTTCTAAAATATAGACTTTACGACCCTGGATCGCAAATTGTGTATTCATTAAACCAATGACACCCATCTCGATCGCCATTTTTTTGACTTGCTTTCGCAATTCATCCTGGATTTCCTCATCCAGATCATAAGGTGGAAGTGAGCAAGCAGAATCTCCGGAGTGAACACCCGCCTGTTCAATGTGTTGCATGATCCCACCGATAAAAACATCCTTACCATCACAGATCGCGTCAACATCCACTTCAATCGCCTCATCCAGAAACTTGTCGAGTAACACAGGCGAATCATTGGAGACACTAACGGCCTCGGACATATAACGCATCAGCTCTTCATCGTTATAGACAATTTCCATCGCGCGTCCACCCAGAACATAGGACGGCCTGACAACCAACGGGAAGCCAACTTCAGTCGCTGCTTTTTTGGCATCATCAATTGAACTGGCAATGGTATTGGGTGGCTGCAGTATGTCCAGCTTGATCATCATTTGCTGGAATCGTTCGCGGTCTTCCGCCAGGTCGATCGAATCTGGTGAGGTACCGATAATCGGCACGCCTGCTTTTTCCAGATCACGTGCTAATTTTAACGGTGTCTGACCACCATACTGGACAATCACACCTTTTGGTTTTTCAACGGCGATAATTTCCAGTACATCTTCCAGCGTCAACGACTCAAAATATAACCGGTCAGAGGTATCATAATCAGTTGACACAGTTTCCGGATTACAATTGACCATAATGGTCTCATACCCATCTTCACGCATCGCAAATGCAGCATGCACACAGCAATAATCAAACTCGATGCCCTGGCCGATACGATTAGGTCCACCACCCAGCACCATGATTTTTTCACGGTCGGTGGGTTCAGACTCACAATCTTCTTCATAGGTTGAATAAAGATAAGCCGTGGTCGCCGCAAATTCAGCCGCACAGGAATCAACCCGTTTGAACACCGGACGCACATCCAGTGAATATCGATGTGTGCGAAACGCTTCTTCAGTCACATCAAGTAATTCCGCCAAACGCGCATCAGAAAAACCTTTGCGTTTGAGCCCGAACATCTTTTGTTTATCAATATCAGCAAGTGAACTGCCACGCAGATCATTTTCGCTCATCACCAGATCATGAATTTGTGCTAAAAACCAGGGGTCGATATGGCAGGACTCAAATAATTGCTCAACGCTGAAACCGGCACGAAAAGCATCTGCAACATACCAGATTCGGGTCGAAGACGGCTCACGAATATTAGTGCGCAGCTGCGCAACCACTTCATCATTACTGAAATCGATTTGTTCATTCAGGCCAGTAATATCTGTTTCCAGGCCACGCAGTGCTTTTTGAAACGACTCCTGAAATGTACGGCCAATCGCCATGACTTCACCAACTGACTTCATTTGCGTCGTCAGCTTGTCATCTGCCTGCGGAAACTTTTCAAAAGTAAAACGTGGAATCTTGGTAACGACATAGTCTATTGTCGGTTCAAATGAAGCCGGTGTGGCGCCGCCGGTAATTTCATTTTGTAATTCATCCAGGGTATAACCGATGGCCAGTTTGGCGGCCACTCTGGCGATTGGAAACCCGGTCGCTTTGGATGCCAGAGCCGAAGAACGGGATACACGCGGGTTCATCTCGATAATCACCAGTCGACCATCGACCGGGTTAACACCAAACTGCACATTTGAACCACCGGTATCAACACCGATCTCTCGCAGGACTGCCAGCGAGGCGTTACGCATGATTTGATATTCTTTGTCCGTAAGCGTTTGCGCAGGGGCAACGGTAATAGAATCGCCGGTATGCACCCCCATTGGATCCAGGTTTTCGATTGAGCAAATAATAATGCAGTTGTCCTTATGGTCACGCACAACTTCCATCTCAAATTCTTTCCAACCGATGATGGATTCCTCGATCAACAGTTCATTGGTCGGCGAAAGATCCAGACCACGTCCACAAATCTCCAGAAATTCTTCTTTGTTATACGCGATACCCCCGCCACTCCCCCCGAGGGTAAACGAAGGCCGGATAATCGTTGGGTAACCTACCTGGCTTTGTACTTGAACAGCTTCTTCTACACTGTGAGCAATGACAGATCGAGGCATATCCAGGCCAATCTTTTTCATCGCCTT
>JAUWSG010000031.1 GCA_030610155.1 Gammaproteobacteria bacterium | reverse complement strand
TAGAAAAATAAGTGTTCCCGTGCTCGCACGCGTCGAAGGAGAAGGCGCTTTAGATATTTCTATTAAACAAAATAAAATAGAAAGTCTGCAGTTACGTATTTTTGAACCACCGCGCTTATTTGAAAAACTGCTGGAAGGACGACTGTATACAGAAGTCCCGGATATTGTTTCAAGGATTTGTGGAATATGTCCGGTTGCTTATCAAATGAGTGCCGTGCATGCGTTTGAAGACTTGTTCGAGATTGACCCGGGCCCCTGGGTGCGCGATATGCGCCGTGTATATTATTGTGGCGAATGGATAGAAAGTCATAGTTTGCACATCCATCTACTCGCAGCACCTGATTTTCTGGGTTATGACAGCGCACCCGCCATGGCAAAAGCGTATCCGCAAGAGTTACGCAGGGGGTTAAAATTACAGGCCCTGGGCAATGATTTAATACGATTATTCGGCGCACGCTCAGTAAACCCCGTGGGAGCAAAAGTGGGCGGCTTCACTCATGCGCCAGGCATAGAAGAAATTGACTCCTTACTGGATAAGCTGCATGCAGCATTGCCTGATGCAAAAGCATTAATCGACTGGACAGCCGCGTTGAAATTACCAAAACTGGACCAACAATTTTCCAGCGTATCTATAAGCCACCCCCAGGAATACCCAATGAATGAAGGTAACCTGACATCAAGCCAGGGCTTACACATCCCGGCTGATCAATTTGAACAGCACTTTGAAGAAAAACATGTGGCGTATTCAACCGCCTTGCATTGCACTCTTTCCGGACAGGCCTATCTTGTTGGCCCACTGGCGAGAATCAACCTGAATTACGATAAATTACATCCTGAAGTGAAACAAGCCATAGAAAAAACCAGAATTCAGTTTCCGGGCCAGAATGTTTATCACAGCATAGTCGCAAGAGCAGCCGAGATTTATTATGCGTTGATTGAAGCAATTCGCCTGTTACAAAATTATCATGTCCCCAGGTCACCCTTTATTAACGTAACACCTAAAAAGGGCATTGCTTACAGCTGTACAGAAGCACCGCGTGGCAGCTTATGGCATCAATATGAAGTAAATGAGCATGGTGTTGTGCAAAAAGCACGAATTGTGCCCCCTACCAGTCAAAACCAGGCACGAATAGAGGAAGACCTGCGGTCCACGCTGGAACATTATGGACTGGATGCACCAGAAGAAAAGCTGCGCCTTCGGGCAGAACAGGTTATTCGCAATTATGATCCCTGTATTTCATGCGCAACGCATTTTTTAAATCTTTCGGTTACCAGACAATGACGTTGTCAACGTTAGTTGTGGGTTTGGGTTCACCCTACGGTGATGACCAGATAGGCTGGGTGGCATGCGAACAATTAAAAATAGATATCGGTCATTTACCGTCAGTAGAATTCGTCATATGTGACCGTTCCGGGCTCGAATGGCTGACTAAAATGTCACATGCAGGACAGGTACTCTTTATTGACGCCATGCGTTCAGGTGAAAAACCGGGCACCGTCAGGAAAATTGATTTAAACACTGACCAACGGGACGAGTACCCGGTCAAGCTATCATCCCATGGCATTAATATCATGGAGGCCATCGATGTTGCAAAATCACTGGGAGAACTGCCCGATCACATTTCTGTCTGGGGTGTAGAGATGGCGCAATGCACTTATGAAAACGGCTTGAGTGAATCGGTAAAAACCGCTTTGCCCACGTTATTGGCAAACATCAAGGCAGAAATACTACAGTAACTATTCACGCTAATTTAAGCATAAATAATGTGGGTAAACCTGCGGGCTGGTATTAACCCTAATAGAAGAATCATAACCCGGGCAAGTATACTTAATTAAGAGATGAGCCCTAAAATCATCATGCAGCACTTTAATGGGGTATATACTTAAGGAACCCTGGATTAATTCATGGAGCGATGTATCTAACAAGGTGAACCTATAATTATGTGTCTTGCGATACCAATGCAAATCAAGGAGATTAACGGATTTAATGCGCGCTGTGAGGCCAAAGGCGTGGAGAGGGATGTCAGTCTGTTTTTACTCCAGGATACGGAGCTCACTACAGGCGACTATGTGTTAATTCATGTTGGCTACGCTATTCAGAAGATAACAGAATCCCATGCCAGATCAGCATGGGAGTTGTACGATGAAATGTTAGCGGCAATAGCGGAGCCTGATAATGCATGAATTGTCGATTTGCCAGAGTCTACTAAATCAGGTTAGCAACCTCGCCGCTGAACATAATGCCTCTGCAGTTGAGAATATTTATTTACAGGTTGGCCCCTTATCCGGTGTGGAACCTGAATTGTTGCAGTCAGTTTTTCCTTTCGCCAGCGCAAACACTGTCGCTGAACAAGCAAAGCTCATCATCAGTTCTATGCCGATACGGGTTCACTGTCGAACTTGCTCGGGTGAAAGCGAAGCCACCATTAATCGACTGGTGTGTGGACTATGCGGAGACTGGCATACTGAATTAATTGCTGGAGATGAACTACTACTCGAACGGGTTGAAATGCGAACTGATCACTAATAGAATTTTTGATGGAACTTTTTATGGAGAGAAGTCATGTGCGATACCTGTGGTTGTAATATTACACCGGGCAATAAACACCTGATCCAGGCCAACGGAAAACTGGCGACAACGGAATCCGGCGCAGCTGCCGTTGATGTCCTGACCAGTTTATTGTCAGAAAATGATCACCAGGCCATGCATAATCGCGATCATTTCGACAAACACCAGGTGCTGGCGCTTAATCTGATGTCTTCCCCGGGCTCCGGTAAAACAGCCTTGCTTGAATCGACTATCGACGCCTTAAAAGATGAATTTAATATTGCGGTCATCGAAGGCGACCTGGAAACAGAAAATGATGCCGAGCGAATTCGCGCCAAAGGTGTCACTGCGATTCAAATTACAACCGGCAGTGCCTGTCATCTGGACGCCCACATGGTCCACGATGCATTACATCACCTTAATCTTGCGCCACTGGATATCGTCTTTATTGAAAATGTCGGGAATCTTGTTTGCCCGGCAAGTTTTGATCTTGGGCATCATTATAATATCACCTTACTGTCCGTTACCGAGGGTGATGACAAACCAGCCAAGTACCCGGTGATGTTTCGAGCCACAGATCTCATGCTACTCAGCAAATCGGATTTATTAGCGGTGCTAGATGATTTTGATCCCGCAAAAGCAGAACACTATTTAAGACAGCTTGCGAACGCTGCGCCTGTTATTCCCTTATCCGCAAAAACGGGTGACGGGTTAGCGCTATGGATCGACTGGCTGAGGAAACAAATCAAACAGCACAAACACAGGCTTGCTAGTGGCGAACGAATAACACCTGATATTCAATCAGACGGCCAGCACTATCATAGCGGCAATCATGATAACAAGCTGACCCCGCATCATCATGCTCATGACCATAATCATGAGCATGTAAAGTTATAACAAGCGTTAACGATGTTCGAGGCCATGTTTTTGAAAAACAATGACTGAGAAACAATGGTCGAAAAACAAAGGTTGAATAAAAACAATGTCCTTTACCGCGAAACAATGGTTAACACAAATCAGAGGGTTGGACTTACCCGCTAAAATTCGCATCATGAATGTGTGTGGCGGGCATGAACGTTCGATCTCCATGGCTGGTTTGCGCGGTGCGTTGCCAAACGAAATTGAACTGATTCCCGGCCCCGGCTGCCCGGTCTGCATCTGTCCCGAAGAAGACATCTATGACGCTATCCAACTGGCATTACACGAAGACATCACGCTGGTCGCTTTTGGCGACATGTTGCGTGTACCGGTTAATGTTGCGAAGAAAGAGATTCGTTCACTTGAGCAAGCAAAGGCTGCCGGGGCTGATATCAGGCCGATCGCCTCGCCGAGCGATGCCGTCAGATTAGCCACCGAACAACCCGATCGTCGCGTCGTATTCTTTGCGGCAGGGTTTGAAACGACCATGGCACCTGTCGCGGGCATGCTTGCTGCGGGTGTGCCGGACAACCTGCTGGTACTGTTATCAGGTCGACTGACCTGGCCGGCTGTGTCCATGCTATTGAATTCCGGCACACCGGGGTTTGGTGCCCTGATCGCACCAGGTCATGTATCCACAATAATGGGCGCCGAAGAGTGGCAATTCGTTGTGGATAAGCACCACATTCCTACTGCCGTCGCAGGTTTTACACCACAAAGCCTGCTGGCCGCTTTTTATTCCGTGTGTCGACAATCTATCGAAAAAAATCCATTTCTGGATAATTGTTATGCCGAAGTCGTCACGACTCACGGCAACATGGGCGCAAAAAATGTTCTCTACAAGGTAATGGATATCGCTGATGCTAATTGGCGCGGTATCGGAACGATCCCGGATTCAGGTTTCTTTTTAAACGACAACTATGCAGCCTATGATGCCCGCAAATATTTCTCCTTGTTTCAGGAAGACACTCAACGTAAACGCGCTGGTGAAATGCCACCCGGCTGTGATTGCGCCCAGGTTGTGCTAGGAAAAATCTATCCAAACGAATGCCGGATTTTCGGTAAAGGGTGTTCACCGCAAAAACCAATAGGGCCTTGCATGGTCTCTGACGAAGGCGCTTGCCGTATCTGGTGGAGCGAAGGAGGCGCACAACGTGAAAACGTCTCTGCATAATATACAATGAACAGGGTTCAGGCGCGATTCTATCTATTAATCGGCCATGTGCAGGGTGTTGGCTTCAGACCCTTTGTTTATCGATTAGCGACAGAGAACAACATCCATGGCTGGGTTGAAAACTGGACCGGGCAAGTCGCAATACATGCAGAGGGACAAGTAGACAAACTACGGGTTTTTGAAGATGCGCTGATTGATCAGGCACCATCTCATGCAAGCCCGGTACTCAGTGAATCAAGGGAAACTGAATATGCACATCACGATACATTCAGCATTCGCGCCAGCAATGCCCGCGCCAGCAAAGACATTCGCATCATAGAGGATTTGCCGGTTTGCGAAGACTGCCTTGAAGAGCTGTTCGATAAAAACAATCGACGCTACCATTATCCATTTATCAATTGCACACATTGTGGACCACGCTACACCCTGATTCGTCAACTACCCTACGACCGCGCCAATACCACTATGGCAGGTTTCCCACTGTGCCCCCGCTGCCAGCAAGAATATGAAGACCCTCTTGATCGACGTTTTCATGCAGAACCGATTGCTTGCCCCGATTGCGGACCAAACCTGCATTATACGGACAACAACGGTGAAATTACTGACACTAATAAAGCGCTGGCGAGTTGTGTGCAGGCATTGCAACAGGGAAAAATTGTCGCGATAAAAGGCATTGGTGGTTATCACCTGATGTGTGATGCGAGTAACGATGAAACCGTGCTGCGCTTAAGACAACGAAAAAATCGCCCCGAAAAACCGCTGGCAGTAATGTTAACCGAAGAACAATTAAATCATATTGTTTTTATTGACAATAAGCAGCATGAATTACTTAAAAGCACTATTCATCCAATTTTACTGTTGTCGAAAAATATAACTGGCAAATTGTCTGAACATATCGCACCGGGATTACAAGAGATCGGTGTGATGCTGCCATACAGCCCCCTGCATCACTTATTACTGCGGGCTTTTGATGCACCACTTGTCGCAAGCTCCGCAAATATAAGTGGCGAGCCCGTATTGACTGACAATAAAGAAGTGGAGCAACGTCTTCATTCTGTGACAGATGCCTGCTTGCATCACAATCGTCCGATACAACGTCCGGCAGACGACCCCGTTTACCGGATCATTCACAAAAAAGCCCGTCCATTACGTTTAGGGCGTGGAAATGCACCGTTGGACTTGCCATTACCCTTTCGTATGCAAGCGCCCACTCTCGCGGTGGGTGGTCATATGAAAAATACTATTGCCCTGGCCTGGGATGAGCGCATTGTTGTTTCACCACATATTGGTGAGCTGGATTCCCTGCGTAGCCAACAGGTTTTTAACCAGGTGATTGGTGATTTACAAAAACTCTACCAGGTCGATGCCCAACAAATCGTCTGTGATGCCCACCCTGACTATGCCAGCAGCCGCTGGGCGCATAAAACCGAATTAACTGTCCAGCCTGTTTTTCATCATCACGCCCATGCATCCTGTATCGCCGGCGAATTTCCCCACGAAGCTCAGTGGTTAGTATTCACCTGGGACGGCACCGGTCTGGGCGCCGACCAGACATTGTGGGGTGGCGAGGCATTATTCGGTCAAAGTGGGCAATGGACACGTGTTGCCAGTATGCGGCCCTTCTTTCTGCCTGGTGGTGAGCAGGCAGGACGTGCCCCGTGGCGCAGTGCCGCCGCATTGTGCTGGGAAGCGGACATACCCTGGCAACTTTCAGAATACGAGACTGAACTGGCCCACCAAGCCTGGCAACGCAAAGTGAATTGCCCGCAAAGCTCGGCAGTAGGACGATTATTCGATGCCGCAGCATCACTCACTGGTTTAATTCACACAAGCAGCTTTGAAGGACAGGGACCAATGTTACTCGAGTCTTCTGCAAATAAAGGGTCTGCTGACGCCATCACATTACCATTGGCCCGGGATGAAAATAACATCTGGCGCACGGATTGGATGCCGCTGCTGGATCTGTTAATAAATAACTCTGTACCGCTGCCTGACCGGGCCCGTTGCTTTCATGAATCAATGGCAGGCGTTCTGCTTCAACAGGCTTTAAAAATACGTGAAACGCATGGCGATTTTGCAGTCGGCCTGGGTGGCGGTGTGTTTCAAAATCGACTGTTAACTGAACGTGCTATCGAACTGTTAGAACAGCGGGGTTTTCGTTGTTATCTTCCACAACAAATACCAGTCAACGATGCTGGATTATGTTTTGGTCAAATAATGGAATTAAATGGAATGATAAATAAACAAGAAGGTTAGTCATGACACATATCACTTTGGCGCATGGGAATGGTGGGCGTTATATGCGACAGCTTATTGAAGAGGTGTTTGCCAGCCAGTTAGCTAACCCGATACTTGACTCCAATGCCGACGCCGTAAAACTTCCTGTGCTCACAGGTGATCTTATGATGAGTGTGGACGGGTTTACAGTAAAACCGCTTGAATTTCCTGGCGGCAATATCGGCTCACTTGCCATTCATGGAACAGTAAACGATCTTGCCGTCAGCGGCGCCATTGCAAAATATCTCAGCTTGTCAGTCATTATCGAGGAAGGACTGGAATTAAAGACACTGGAACGTATTATCCATGCGATGGCCGACGCTGCCAATGAATCCGGGGTACAAATAGTTTGCGGCGATACAAAAGTTGTTCCCCGCGGCGAAGGCAGCGGAATCTATCTCACCACAACAGGCATTGGTGAAAGAAAAAAAGACCTGTCTCCCGGGCTAAAAAATATTTCCTCCGGAGACCAGATTCTGGTCAGCGGGCCGATCGGTGATCACGGCACCGCTATTATGCTTGCACGCGAACAGTTCGGTCTTAAAGGTAATGTTCAATCTGATTCCGCAAATGTAATAGCTTTATGCAGCGCGCTATATGACCTGCCCGGCCTGCGATTTATGCGCGACCCCACGCGCGGCGGATTGGCCACTGTACTGCATGAAATTAACCAGGCAACAAAATTGGGTTTGCGTATACAACAAGTAAACATTCCCATACGTGATGCAGTGAATACTGTTTGCGAGATGCTTGGGTATGACCCCTTGTTCCTGGCTTGTGAAGGACGGGTTGTCGCAGTGCTATCAGAAGATGATGCTGAAGAAGCTCTGGACCGTTGGCGCGCCATGCCCGCAGGCGCTGACAGCCATCTCATTGGCGAAGTGGACAGCCGGGTGGCGCGGGTTGTACTGGAAACAGAACTCGGCGGCGAACGTATTCTGCAGGAACTGGAAGATGACCCCTTACCCAGAATTTGTTAACCAGATAAATACAGGTTATACATTATGAAAAATGATTCTACCAACGAAACCAGTACCACCACAGAGCAGGCGATTAATGACGTGCTTAAGGTCGAGCGCGATGCCCAGCAACAAATTACTCAATGTGTAACAGAGTCCGAACAAATTCTCGAGCAGGCACGTCAAACGGCCCGCCATATTGGCGAACGAAATAACAATCGAATCACGTTGATTCATCAACGCTGCAGCCGAAAGATATCTGACGATATTGCCTGCATGCAAGCTTCGTCAAAACAACTAATAGAGGATAAACAGACAGACCACTTCGATATTACCGCAATGTCTGAAGTACTGGATCGAATTGCTCTTGCGTTGACGACAACACAAGCAGATAAAACAGGCTCGCCACAACACTCGCATCAACAAAAGGAGCGTGAATAGCGCACGATAAGCTCATGAGTCAACTCGTCACATATTCCTATGTACAGACCAGGTTACATGCCCGCCACGGTAATCGCCCTGATGAGCGCACATGGCAACGCCTTGAAACATTCAAGGAGCTGGCGGGTTATTTGCAAAATGCCCGTCGTACCGTCTTACGGCCCTGGGTGCTGGGTTTTCATGAGCATGATGATTACCACAGCCTGGAAATAAGCCTGATCAGGCAATATCGATCCTATATCAATGAAATTGCATTGTGGCAGCCACAACATTGGCAGAAGGCAGTACATTGGCTTAAACAATTACCTGATTTGCCTGCGTTGCAATACCTGTTGACTGGCAATACAGCATTGACATGGATGCTTGATGATCCCCGGCTAAAACTATTTAGCGCCACTAATCCCGAACAACGCATTGAGTACATGAAACAATCTGACTACGCACCATTAATACAGGCATGGCAATCTGGTACAACATTGACAGATGCCTGGGTGCAACACTGGCAAAGCTTATGGCACGAAAAAAAGTCAACACACATCCAGCCGCTGCTACAGCTGATTACGCTTTTATAACAACACCTGGACAGTTTTCGCCACAGTCCATTAACCCGGACATGGCAAACGCGTGGAATATTAAATCGACAACTGACGAGTATGTTTCGCAAATATAACTATCAACCTGTTGCGGCATTTATACATCTGGCACTGGTTGCGCTGGATATTGAACGTTTACGGGGTGGCATCATGCAACGCAGCTTGTTTTCCGACTATCGGGAGATGGGGTCATGACCTTACGTCCAGTTCCCGCCCGTTGGTTTGAAATACTGATCGCCCGGGATGATTTATTGAAAACGGTCGACACACTGGCTCGTTCAGGAACAGTTGAGCTGGAAACACATAGCGAAATGACAAAACGGGCGGTCATGCCTGACTTGCGTGACCAGCTTGAAGATTACAACCGACTTATGCGTCGTTATGAGGCCTACTGGCCAAAGCAGGACCTGCATCCTTCTGATGTTCCGGGACAACCCACGGAAAGAATGGATAACGCCATGGAAAAACTCAACGCATGGAAACAGGCAGCAGACCCTGTCATTAACCAGATAGAAACCTTACTTAACGATCAAATCGAGCTGTCCTTGCTATTGAAGCTACTCACGAATATGCAAAGTGATGTTATCGATTTCAGTTATTTTGTTAATGCAGGCCCTGTACTGACATCACAACTGTTCATTTTGCCGGCCACGGCTCACATTGAGCACTTACCTCCATCAGTGTTGATTATTCGCGTTAAAACCGAGCAACATATTTTTCTTTTGTCTGTCGGCTTAAAGAGTGACCTGGAATCATTACAGCATGACCTGATCGCACTCAAAGGCCGTACAGTAATACTACCCAAATGGTTAGTGGGCAACAGACTCGAAGCCCATGAACAAGTACAGCATCGATTGAATGAAATTGCGCAAAAGATAAAACAACACAGGCAGCGCATTGATGAACTGTCTGAAATACATAATTTAACCAGGGCGCTTGGTGACATTCAACAGTTAGAATGGTTTCTGACCCATGTCAGTGATTTGCCTGTGAGTGAAAATTTCGCCTGGATTACTGGCTGGACAAACGATGTAAATGGTACCGATCTCAGCCAGATGCTGGAAAAAACGGCGGCGCGCGCGGTCGTACATTACCCGCCTCCACCCATTGGCTCAAAGTCACCTATGGTGATGCACAATCCCGGATGGTCACGGCCCTTCGAACTGTTTACCAGGTTGCTCGGCACGCCCGCCAGAGATGAAATGGATCCTTCCATATTGCTGATGATTATCGTGCCATTGTTATTTGGATACATGTTCGGTGATGTGGGCCATGGTCTGGTATTTTTTATGGCGGGTATCTTGCTGCAAAAACGCTGGCCATTATTAAAGATATTGATTAGCTGCGGGGCCGCTTCGATGGTGTTTGGCTTTATCTTTGGTAGTGTGTTTAGCAGTGAGCAGGTAATCGAACCTTTATGGGTTAATCCGATTGAACAACCTCTAAGCGTTCTTTTTTTGCCTATGATAGGGGGCGTGGTAATTTTATTGCTCGGTTTGTTTTTAAACAGCGTGCAAGCCTACTGGCGAGGGGAAATGAAGCATTGGTTGCTGGTTGATGCCGCAGTCATTGTGATGTATCTCGGAATAATTGGCAGCTTTATCCATTCATGGTTCGTTGCGGCATTCATCTTCGGTCTATGCTGGTACTTTGCAGGTAGTGCCGTAATGGCGAGAGGTCACATCATGCAGGCGCTCGGCACCGCGTTAGGGCAACTTATGGAAAATTTGCTGCAGTTATTAATAAATACGATTTCTTTTATTCGTGTTGGTGCGTTTGCCCTGGCACACGCAGGCTTATCGCTGGCAGTAATGGTGTTGGCGAATACGGCGGACAATTATATATGGACTGGAATTGTGATGGTAACAGGCAATATCATCATCCTTGTTCTGGAAGGCATGGTGGTCTCTATTCAAACTACCCGGCTTGTTTTATTTGAGTTCTTTATTCGATTTTTACGCGGCACCGGCCGTGTTTTTCGCCCCCTGACCGCACCACAAACACCAAAACAGCACCTGAGTAAAAATAATCAAGGAGAGCATCATGGACACGTATAGCAAGAGTCTCGTCAAGTTTATTGTGGCAAGCGGCATCATCGTCAGCGTTGCCGGGTTGCTTTTATGGCTCACGCCAATAGCGCTGGCTGAAGAAGCCGCGAGTAGTGCTCAATTATCACCGGAAGTTTTAAAATGGGGGTTTCTGGCGGCGGCTTTGGCGACGGGTTTGTCTGCACTGGGCGCCGGATATGCAGTGGCCGCGGTTGGCAGTGCCGCCATTGGTGCGATGGCAGAAAAACCGGAATTACTCGGACGTGTGTTAATTATGGTGGGACTTGCAGAAGGTATCGCTATCTACGGACTCATCATTTCAATTCTTATACTAAACGAGTTGATTTGATATGACAGCACCCGTTTTTATTGGTGATGAGATAAGTGCTGCGGGATTTCGCCTGGCAGGCGTCAGAACCAGGACACCATTACCTGAAGACCTTTTAAAAGTGATTCAATGGGCCTGTAATAATGCGCCACTGATATTAATCACCTCGGAATTCGCCGCCATGTTGCCAGCCAGGGAATATGAACGTTTTGTTAGTCAAGAGTCACCAGCGGTGCTGATTGTGCCTGATGTCAGGGCGAAAACAACCGTAGAAGATTTGAATACACGCTTACGTTCACAACTGGGTATAGTGGAATGACATTACCGAACAATAAAATACCGGATAGTATAATTGATGCGCAAGTCGAGCGACTGCTTGATGTAGTGCAAACCTACCACAAGGAATACTGCGACACAGTTAACACCAAAGCACACCAGGATGCCAGGGCCATAATCAAACAGGCCCACCATGAAGCACGTAGGCGCATGCATCAGGTTGTAATCGATAACCGGGAGAAAATACAACAGGAGATTGGCGCAGCCAAAGCTAAACAACAAACAGAAGACAAACAACACCAGTACCGTCGTGACCAGCGATTACTGAAGATGGCTCTGGACAAATTACAACAGCTACTAATATCACGCTGGCAAATAACAGAACAACGCCAGGCCTGGATAGATAACATATCAGGTCTCGCATCCAGGATGTTGCTGACCGATACCTGGCAGGTTGAGCATCCCGCTGAATGGCCCGTGACGGAGCAGAAACAACTGCGTGAACGCATCACCAAACAAACAGGTCAGCCCCCAACATTAATCGTAAGTCAGGATATACAGGCAGGAATTCGTATTAGTGCAAACGGTTCTGTTGTCGATGGAGCTTTGTCGGGCTTGCTGGTTGATCGTTACCGTATCGAGGCGGAATTTCTCTCACACTACAGGACACAATGCAGTGAACTGCAACAGCCTGATAAAGAAAAGGACAATACAAGTGAGTGAAGCCACAATAACCTGGATCAGTGGTCCGGTACTACGCGCAAAGACTGAAGATGTTTTTCATATCAATGAAGTTGCGTTGGTGGGTGAACAACGATTATTGGGTGAGATTATCCGCATTGATAAAAAAGAAATTGTAATGCAGGTTTATGAGGATACCAGCGGACTACGGCCCGGTGACCGGGTAAAAAGTAACGGCTTGCCGTTATCAGTAAAATTGGGGCCCGGAATTCTGGGCGGCATATTCGATGGCTTGTTACGGCCTTTGTCATTGGACGCCGGAACCTATATCCAGCCAGGCAAACAGGTCACGACAACAAACACATTCAGGTTCTCACCTGCAGTTAATACTGGCGAGCAGTTAAAACCCGGGGCAGTTATTGGAACAGTGATGCCTCTGGTTCATGGTCGAAGACAGCATTGTCTCGTCCCACCCAATATCTGCGGAGAAGCAGTATGGCTGGCTGCAGAAGGTGAATACGACGACAAACAAACGATATGCACACTCGTCGACACTGAAGGCAAAGAACATGCAGTGGCAATGAGTCATGTTTGGCCAGTGCGAGAACCACGCCCAATAAGAGAACGACTACCAACCTGGGGACCATTACTAACAGGGCAGCGGGTTTTCGACAGCCTATTTCCGCTTGCCTGCGGTGGTCGTGCCGCGATGCCCGGGGGGTTTGGTACCGGGAAAACTGTGTTGCAAGAGAACTTCGCTAAATGGTGTGATGCTGATGTTATCGTTTACGTTGGTTGCGGTGAGAGAGGAAACGAAATGGCGGGGGTATTACATGATCTACCGCAACTGGAAGACCCTCGAACCGGACGACCATTAATGGAACGTTCGGTCATTATCGCCAACACATCAAATATGCCCGTCGCGGCACGTGAGGCAAGTATTTACACTGCGGTCACTGCAGCAGAATATTTTCGTGATCAAGGCATGCGAGTTGCCTTAATGGCAGATTCTACCAGCCGTTGGGCGGAAGCACTTCGGGAGGTGTCTGGTCGTCTTGGTGAGATCCCAAGCGAAGCAGGTTTCCCCGCCTATCTAAGCAGTCGTCTGGCGGATTTTTATGAACGCGCGGCTCATGTACGCACATTATGCGGCAAAGTGGGCTCCCTGAGTATTATAGGTGCAATCAGCCCACCTTCTGCAGATTTTTCAGAGCCAGTGACGACTCACACAAAACGATATGTACGGGTGTTCTGGTTGTTAGATAGTGTCCGGGCACAAGCGCGTTTTTATCCCGCCATACATCCATTGCAATCCTATTCCGGTGATGTCGATGACCTGGTAGATTTCTGGAGTCAGCACGATCATCCTGAATGGTTAAGCCAACGCAGGCGTTTTTTGACATTACTGGAAGAGCAATCCCGTCTGGAGCGCATGGCACGCATAGTCGGTAAAGATGCGTTACCGCCGCGTCAGCAGCAAGTCCTGATTTGCGCGGAATTAATCAACGAGGCCTTTCTTCGTCAGTCTGCTTTTTCAGAAACAGACCGCTATTGTTCTCCAAGACGTCAAGCCATCATGATGCAGCTGATTAACCGTTTTATCGATCTTTCAGAGCAGGCAATAGAACACAAGGTAAATGCAGAACAGATTACAACGATGCCGATTATGCGCCGACTGCGACGTATGAATGAAGATATTAGTGAAGATGAGCTGGAGGCGTTTGATGTTCTGCTTGGCGATATGGAAAGCGCCTTCTCCAGCCTGCTTAAAAAGGAATCGCAATATGCGGATTAATTTATATTCAAGTCACACTGCCACGCGACTAGAGGGCCCATTACTGACTCTGGAACGTAACGTCAATGTCGGCTTGAATGAAGCGGTAGAAGTATTGGATGAGCAAGGCAGAGTACGACTTGGCCGTATCGCCGCATTAGATGAAGACAGTTTAATTATTGAAGTATTTGAAACAACCAGCGGCTTGTCATTATCAGATACACGGGTTCGCTTTTTAGGTGAACCATTACACTTTGGTGTTGGCCCTGATGTACTTGGCAGAGTGCTTAACGGCGTCGGGCGCCCCCTGGATGGTGGGCCGCCGGTGTCCAGCCAGCAACGATTAAGAATTGACGGCCTGGCAATCAATCCGGTCGCACGCGCAATGCCGACTGACTTTATTGAAACCGGAATTTCCACTATTGACCTTATGAACAGTCTGGTGCGCGGCCAAAAATTGCCTATCTTCTCAAGCGGCGGCCTTCCGCATGATCGTATGGCCACAGAGATTGCACGCCATGCGAAGATCAGAGGTGATGCTAAGGGCGGTTTTGCGGTGGTGTTTGTCGCCATAGGCGTGTCATATGATGTCGCCGAACATTTCCGACGCACGATGGAAAGCAGCGGCGCGCTTGAGCACACCGCTTTATTTCTCAACCTGGCATCAGATTCCAGCACTCAACGACTACTGACGCCGCGCTACGCACTAACTGCAGCCGAATATCTTGCGTTTATCGAAGGCCGGCATGTGTTAGTCATCATGACTGATATGACAAATTACTGTGAGGCTTTACGTGAAGTTTCCGCGGGTCATGGTGAAGTACCGAGTCGAAAAGGTTATCCCGGTTATATGTATTCGGACATGGCCAGTCTTTATGAGCGTGCCGGCTGTATTGAAGGACAGACAGGCTCACTCACTCAATTACCTATCCTGACTATGCCGGCAGATGATATTACACATCCCATCCCCGACCTGACGGGTTACATCACAGAAGGTCAGATTGTTCTGGACCGGGAATTAAATCGTCATGACATTTACCCGCCCGTCAGGGTGCTGCCAAGCCTGTCAAGGTTGATGAAAGACGGTACCGGCAAAAATTTTACTGATGCTGATCATCCGGACCTGGCCAATCAATTGTATTCAGCCTATGCAAGAGCGGTGCATGTACGTGTATTAGCGAGTGTTATGGGCACTGAAGGCCTGTCAGAAACGGACAATCTTTTCCTTGGTTTTGGTGACCGCTTCGAACAGGAACTGGTACAGCAAACGCGCGCACGCTCATTGGAAGAAAGCATGGAGATTGGCTGGCGTTTATTGCGGGAACTGCCAGTCGCCGAACTGACCCGGCTACATGACGATCAGATTCAACGCCACATCACATCCGGAGAAAATCAGCATGCTTAGCAGTGAGCACATACCAACACGCTCCGCTTTCTTACAACTTCGTGAAGAACATGGCGTGGTGCTTGAGGCCTATGATTTCCTGGACGAAAAACGTTTATTACTGGCTGCCGAAATATTGCGCCAACTGAAACGTTATGAAAAGTTGCTCGCAGAATATAAAAAAATTCAGTTAGAGGCGAAACAAACCCTTGCAAGCACTGTTAAGCGGCATGGCCTGCATGGAACGCAAGTCTACCCGGCCCATTATCTTGAAGACTGCGAATTTAATACAAAAAAAAGCCGATTTATGAACGTTCAGCTGATCGAAAGTGGGCTAGGCTTACCAGAAGATATGTCCCCCGGTGTCATCTGTAACCCCTCACCAGAGGCAGATCATTGTCGTCAGTCATTCCTGGAATTATTAGTCACCGCGGGAAAGTTATCGGGGATATCAGGTAATATTTATCGCTTATCCGCTGAATACAAACGTACCGAGCGCCGTGCACGCGCGCTGGAAAATGTCGTCATTCCTGAAATCGAACAGGACTTACGGAAGATGTCTGCCCATATTGAGGAGCTGGATCAGGAAGACGTGATTCGGGTATTCATGAAACAGGCTCCTTAAGGTCCCGGGCCAGTAAAAATATTAATGCTCAATAAAAAATTATTATAAGCAAAAGAACAACTATACTGATAAGCGTTTGATTTTTTGTTTTGCGTGTTGCCTTATGACAAATATGGTTACAAGCCCTGCTTGCATAGGTATATGCCCCAATTTACATACACCATCTGTTGCTATAATAATTGTATAGCGAGCCACACTTATACTAGTGTGCGGATGTTTTGACATAATCGAACTGGCACTGACACACGCATCTACAGCTCACCAGGATTAGCTGCTGCAGATTGATACAACTAAACAAATAATAATAGAGAGCGTTTAAATGGATACTTTGGTGCTCGGGATTGGAAACACACTTCTTACCGATGAAGGTGTTGGTGTACATGCAGTTCAATACCTCAAAGAACATTATACAGACCTGCCTGACACCGAATATCTTGATGGTGGCACCTTGAGCTTTACCCTGGCCATCCCTGTTGAACAAGCCGACAGGCTGATAGTCATTGACGCCACACAGCTGAACGATGAACCGGGCACCGTGCGCACCTTTATTGGCGCCGAGATGGACACCTTTCTTAACAAACAAACAAAACGCAGCGTCCACGAAGTGGGGCTTATCGACCTTGTCAATATCGCACGGCTTACGGAACAATTACCGCACAAACGTGCCTTGATTGGCATACAACCAGAAATTATTGACTGGGGGGAACTCCCCAGCCCTGCTGTGCAGGCGGCGATTCCAGTTGCCGTTCGTAAAACTATTGAACTTATCGAGGAATGGAACGCATGAACCGATTAAGTGAAATTGCGATTGAAGTTGTAAATAGCCATGACCCTGTTGCACCCTCGCCCCAGGCAAAGGCGTTACTGCAGGAACTTCAAGACATGCTTTACAGCCTGGTGGAGACAGGCAAGTCCGCCAGTATCGATATCCGCAGTCTGCCCATCACCCCCGATGACTATGATTACCTGAAATCATTACTGGGAGAAGGCGAGGTTACCGCCACAATCAATGCTCTGGGCCCTACAAAGATTATTGAAACTGAAATACCGGGCATCTGGTGGGTGACTCACCACAACACAGATGAAATGATACTGACAGAGAGTCTTGAGGTAACAACGCTGCCCGAGATACTTAAAACTCAGCAACAAGATTTACAACAAGCGGTTGCCCTGCTCAAATCAAAGACAGACCCAATTGAAGACAGGTGAACTGATAAAAGAAAGTTAACTTTTAGCTAACCTTTAGTAAAAGGAGGATGCGATGTCTAAACAACAGACCCTTGCGGATATTTTACAGCAGCAAGGCATTACGCGGCGTGGTTTCCTCAAATTCTGTACCGCCATGGCCTCCCTTATGGCCTTACCACCGGGCATGGCGCCGGCAATTGCAGATGCGTTATCAAAAGCGATGCGCCCCTCCGTTATCTGGTTATCTTTTCAGGAATGCACTGGCTGCACCGAATCACTCACCCGCTCCGATAAACCTACCCTGGAAAGCCTCATCCTTGGGGCCATTTCACTGGATTATCATCACACCTTGCAGGCCGCATCCGGGACGGCAGCGGAAGCGGCACGCGAACAGGCCATGGAGCAGTTCTTTGGAAAGTATTTACTGATTGTTGATGGCTCTATCCCGCTAAAAAATAACGGTGCGTATTCAACCATTGCCGGCGTCAGCAACTTACAAATGCTGCAGGATGTCGCCAAAGGTGCGGCCGCTATCGTGGCTGTCGGAACCTGCGCTGCCTTTGGTGGTTTACCCCATGCTAACCCTAATCCAACCGGCGCGGTGCCCGTCACGGATATTATCAAGGATAAACCCGTGATTAACGTACCAGGGTGCCCGCCGATTCCAGTGGTGATTACGGGCGTACTGGCTCACTACCTTACCTTTGGTACTATTCCGGATTTAGACGAACGCCATCGACCCATTTCATTTTATGGCGACAATATTCATGACCGTTGCTACCGCCGGCCCTTTTATGACAAGGGGAAATTTGCCAAAAGTTTTGACGATGAAGGCGCAAGGAAGGGCTGGTGTTTATACGAGCTTGGCTGTAAAGGCCCAACCACGCATAACGCGTGCGCCACTGTAAAATGGAATGGTGGTGTCAGCTTTCCCATCGAGTCCGGTCATCCTTGCCTGGGTTGTTCTGAACCAGATTTTTGGGATGCGGGCAGTTTTTATAAACCACTGGCGGAACCCACAGTGGACGCTAGCACCATTGCAGGCGCGGCCATCGCCGCGGGCGCAGCAGCCGGTTTGGGCTATGGTCTTTATGATCATCACAAGCGAAAAAAAGCGCAACAGGAGCACAAAAAAGTAACCGTGGAGGATCTTGGAGATCAGACATGACTGAAATTGAATTACTGAGCTGGTTGCGTGGGCCAGGCTTTCAAATATCGGTGGCTATTTTTGTATTTGGGCTGGTCTATCGTATTAGTCAAAATTTGGCCCTTGGTCGAAAAAAAAATCTTGCCGCGCCACGAGGTAACAGTTTTAGCGCCGGGTTAAACACCATATGGCGGCGTTCACTTTTTCATGAAGGCATGAGCTACCGCGGATATTTTACACTTATAGCCGGGTACACATTCCACCTGGGTTTTCTTGTTACCCTGTTTTTTCTGAGCCAGCATATTATCATGTTTCGTAGTATCTTCGGTTTCGGCTGGCCTGCATTACCACCGGCCATTATTGATATCACTGCCCTGATTGGCATGGCAGCACTTGTGGCCGTGTTGATTCATCGTATTCAGGACCCGGTGCTCAGAAAGTTATCTGACTATCAGGATTATCTGGCCTGGGCATTAACTTTTTTACCACTGGCTTCCGGCTTCATGCTTGTACACCCGATGGAGATTTCGTACACACTACTGCTTTGTCTACACATAATTTTCGCTGAAGTGTTATTAATCGTTATCCCCTTTACCAAATTGAGCCACATGATTTCGATATTTATCGCGCGTTGGTACAACGGTGCTATCGCTGGCTACAAGGGGGTGCAGTCATGACGACAACCGCACATCGCGCTATCAAATCGATAGTGGAGCAAATCGATGCGCCCAGCTCCGTATTTTTCAGCAGTTGTGTGCATTGCGGGATGTGCGCTGATGCCTGCCTGTTCTTCACCGAAACCCAGGACCCCAAATATATCCCCATCTATAAACTCAAACCAATGCGGCGGGTTTGGCATCAGGAATATACGTTCTGGGGGAAATTTATGAAAATGCTTGGCCTGAGCAAACCCGTCACGGATGAAGAGCTGGAGCAATGGGAAGAACTGGTTTATGACAGTTGCACACTGTGCGGCCGCTGCTCAATGGTTTGCCCGATGGGAATTGATATTACCTACATGATACGTAAATTTCGTGAAGCTATGGTCGCAGCAGGTCATGCGCCGCCGGACTTAAAAGCCGCAACCAAACGCGCCATTGAAATCGGCAGCCCGATGGGCGTCACCTTGCAGACACTTAAGGCGCAGATCAAACATGCCGAGCAGGAGACAGGCATCGAAATTCCGATAGATAAACAAGGAGCAGAATATTTGTTGTTGCTGTCTTCCGCAGAGATAGCCCAGTTTAACGAGATCATCCCGGCGCTGGCGCGTATTTTTAAAGCGACCGATGTTTCATGGACCCTGAGTTCTGAAAGTTTTGAAGCGACAAACAGCGGCATTCAAATTGGTTCCTCGGACCTGGCTGCCGAATTGATTGAACGCGTGGTGGCGGGAGCAGAAAAACTTAAAGTCAAAACTGTGATCAGCCCTGAATGTGGCCATGCTTATACGGCTTTACGCTGGGAAGGCCCCAATCTTATTGGTCGACCTTATTCATTCAAGGTGCTGCATATCCTCGAAGTGCTTGATGATTTACGCAAACAAGGGCGCTTGAAAACAAAAGGCATGGAAAACACCCGATTAACCTTTCATGATCCTTGTCAAATGGTACGACGCGGCGGTGTTATTGAGGAACCACGTAATCTGCTTAACATGTTCACTTCTGATTTCGTCGAAATGGAGGAGCACGGCATCATGAACTGGTGTTGCGGTGGCGGGGGTGGTGTCAGCGCCAATGAACGCGCCACATCACTTCGTCTTAAAGTTTTTAATATCAAGAAAAAACAACTGGATGAAATAAATGTCTCTACCATCGTGACCGCCTGCTCTAACTGTCGAAACATGCTGGAAGACGGGCTGGAGAATTACAATATGGATATAAACGTAGTTGGCCTTTCAGAAACATTGGTGGAGTATCTGGATACCACGCAAGGATCCAACGCAACAGGAGATAGAC
>JAUWSG010000159.1 GCA_030610155.1 Gammaproteobacteria bacterium | reverse complement strand
TGATGAAGTGCTGCGCCGCATCAAGGAATTGCGCCTGTTAATGATGGAGCGCAGTGATAACCCCGGCGATTGCTTAATAGAGTTACCGTTGAATCTTGAACGTATGCGCAAGGGTCTGCATGCTTTTGCACGCACAGCACTCAAGGACCATCTATACCAGGAAACCCCCCGCTTACGTGGTTTATATTTCAGTTCAAGTCAGCAGCTGGAAAAACAGCAGGGTGAGGAAAGCCTGAAAAACAACGGTATGTTCCTGCATCACTTATTTACCAGGGTGATGCCGCCTGACCGTGGCATATTAAATACACTACCAAGTGCAGAACGCCTGCGCCGTGCTATCAGAAACTATGGTATCAGTACCAGCGGCGCGCTTATGCTGTTAATAATCGTCGGTTTAACGTCAGCTTTTTTCAGTGATAAATCGCAACTGGATAACATTATTGCTTCACACTCAGAAGTTAATATACAGGAAGGTGATATAAGCGATCATATTATTGCGATCAATCGCCTTTATGAATTAATTTCAGAAGTAAAACAGGCCGAAGAAAACTGGATTATTCCCTGGTACGGGCCATACAACCAGTCACCTCAATATAAAAGATTAGTCAGTATCTATATAGAAATATTTCAGAACCAGTTGCTGACAACAATCGATAAACCGCTGGATATATTATCGGCCAGTTCCAGATCGGCCAGTTCCAGCAGTGAACGTACCGCTTATCTTGTCTCCGGTATTGTGCGCAGAATAAATTTAACAAAGGCAGTGTTACTTGATGATATTTCTACTTTTGATGCCTTGCCTGATATTCCGGACGAGTATCTGATTTCTGTGAGTGAGGCTATAAGTGTGGATGCATCGCAGTTATTTAATGCCCTGTATCGTCAGTATGTTCTATTGCAGCCATCAGATATCGAGTTATCAGAAGAACAAAATTCACTGCAGGTATTATTAAGTAAAACAGTCGCATCCAGCCATGGCAGTTATGACTGGTTGATTGAATGGGCAAATATTCAGGGTTTTGCCGAAGTTAAACTGGATGATTTCTGGGGTGGCAGCCGCGTACTAACAAATCAACCGGTCATTGACGCGGCGTATACCCTTGAAGGTCGAAACTTTCTTAGCTTGTTTCTGGATGAATTGATGCTATCAGGCGAAGGTTCGCTTCAATTATCAGGGGTTAAGTCAGAGTTTATGCAGTTTTATAACAGAAAATACCTGAAAACCTGGCAGGCATTTACCGAGAAATTTGATATTGGCAAAAATAAATTGCGTGGCCGAAAAGAATGGCTGGATGCACTGGAGACAATGACCGGCAGAGACAACCCATACTTTGCCTATATGCGGCGTGTAACACGTGAACTGGAACCGGTGTATGCACAGGGTTTTTTCCAGGCAAGAGATAAAATCGATTACTTTGCAGAAATACAGGAGTTCAGTGGTGATGAGGCCGCTGGCGGCATGGATGAAGAATCCAAAAGAAAAGCCGCCAAGATGGCGTTTAAACTTATAGGTAAAATGGGCAGTGTCGGAAAAGCCGTATCCAAGGTCGGTAAAACTGGCCTGAAAACCGAAAAGAAAGTGAGCAAAATAAAGGGTAAGGGTGGAAAAGAAGTTGATCTGGACGAGGTGCTTGAAGAGGCGTCTAAAAGTTATAAAGACTATAAGCTTGCTTTACAGGATATCGCCTTTAATGCTGATTCATCCAAACTTTCTTATAACGCGACAGTCAATGCTTTTGCTAATCCGAATTCGATAGCCAGTGGTGATGATGCCGGTGCCAAGGCGTGGGCCGCCATTATTAAATTACAACGCACTATTGGAAAACCACGTGAAAGCAATCGCCTGTTCTGGGATTTGTACACAGGTCCTGTTCGCCTGGCTTATGATTACATGCGCAAGGAAGCGGCCTGCCATCTACAGACAAACTGGGAAGATAAAGTACTGGCAGGCATAGTTGGTGTCGATGAAGAAAAACTCGGGATTACCTTAATTGGTGAAGGCGGCCTGGTATGGAACTATGTTGATAACGATGCTTCACCTTTTTTAACTAAAAAATACAGGAAGGGATACCTTCCTAAGATTGTTGATTCAAATGCATTACCCTGGAAATCCGATTTTATACGCTTTATTAACAATGCTGATGACGGACGCAACATTGTTGCCGGTGAATTTACCGTAAAAATCAGTGCGCTGCCAACCGGAATAAATCAAAGCGCAACAATTTCACCTTATGCAACCTATATCGACCTTCATTGCGCCGATGATGTGCAAACACTGGCAAATTACAATTATTCAGCCTCCAATGATTTCCTCTGGTCACTAGAAAAATGTGGTGACGTTACTTTAAGAATCGAAGTGGGTGAGTACTCACTGCGCAAAACTTATTCCGGCAGAAAAGGTTTTGCGCTGTTCCTTGTTGACTTCAGGGATGGTCGGCACATCTTCAGACCAAAAGATTTTCCTGAACAGGCATCGCAGTTAAAAAATGCGTCAGTAAAGGCGATTGATGTGAATTACAAAATTACCGGCCAGCGTCCTGTGATACAGGTGTTAACGTCAGTCCCCCTGTCACCGCCAAAGCAAGTCATGGCTTGCTGGTCTGATTAAGGATTTTATAGAATGGTAGGTGCACTGGACAATTCAGTAGACAGGGTTAATTTTGTATACAGGACGACCGTAGCTGGTGAAGAGCAGGAAATTGAATTACCTTTTCGTTTATTAGTTTGTGGCGACTTCACCTGCAATGAAGATTCCCAGTATTTTGAAGGTCAGGAAGTACAAACTATTTCAGATAAAAATCTTCAACCACTATTTTTACAGCTAAATCCGTCATTAAAAATTCGTGTCGAAAATAAATTATTAGATGATGCGGGTGAGTTTGTCCTTGACTACAGCTTTCGATCAATAGATGATTTTCGCCCGGAAAATATTGTTAACAAAACGGATGTTTTTGTTGCGATTCAGGGTTTCGTCGATTCAATATCGGATGCCTTTAAAGATGAAAATAGTGGTTTATCCATTGATAATCTGCATCCTCAAGTCCTGGAAATTTTGCAATCCGAAGGGGTCAGTCTTGATGAACTCGCTGAAGGGAGCAGTATTAGCAGCTGGCTGATATCAGACTTAACTGATCGGGTAACATCTCAGCTTGATGTTATTTTACATAATGAGCAGTTTTCGCAGATGGAAGCAATATGGCGTTCGCTGAGTTTTTTGATAGAGCGTACTGATTTTTCAGAAAACTGTGAAGTTAATGTTCTGAATATCAGCAAGCAGACATTAATGGATGATTTTGATGATGCGCCAGAAGTGGTCCAGTCTGAATTCTATCGTTTAGTCTACTCAGCCGAGTTTGGTCAATATGGTGGTAAGCCTTATGGTGCAATTATTGGTAACTACGAATTTTCACCAAAAGCATTTGATATAAAACTTCTACAACGTATTGCCAGGGTTTCGGCATTTGCGCACCTTCCTTTTATTGCCTCGGCTTCAGCCGAATTCTTTAGCGTATCATCGTATTCTGAGTTTAGCAGGCTTCGAGATATAACATCTATTTTTGCGCAACCCTCATATAAAAAGTGGATAGCATTTCGTGAATCGGCGGACTCACGTTACATCGCATTAACGCTACCTTCATTTCTATTGCGACAACCGTATGATGTGACCATCGGCAGTTTGAATTATCGAGAGTCTACGGGTAAAAAAGATAAAAATTTATTATGGGGTAATGCTGCTTTTGCTTTTGCTACAAGGCTTTTATCCAGCTTTGCCAAATACCGTTTATGTTTAAACATAACAGGCGGAGAGGATGGTGCAGTTGATGGTTTGAGCCAGACGGAAAGTGGTTCAACCAGTATGCGAGCAGGTAAAATACCCACTGAAATCCTGTTAACCGATAAACGAGAATCGGAAGTGGTTGCACAGGGGTTTATACCATTAAGCGTGCATAAGGGTGATGATACGGCTGCTTTTTATTCGGCCTATTCTACTCATTCTTTTAATGGCTCCAGAAATGATAAAGCTGGTTCGCAGGACCTGTCTGTGCGTCTTGGCGCACAGATATCCTATCTATTAATTATTAGTCGCATTTCACATTATATAAAAATGATGCAACGCGAACATATTGGTTCATGGAAAAATCGTCGAGATGTGGACCATGAATTGAATAACTGGATTAAACAATATGTGTCTGATATGGATAATCCCGCTCCCGGTGTTCGTAGCAGGAGACCATTGCGCCGGGTCGAAATTAAAGTAAGAGAAGTTGAGGGCAAAGCAGACTGGTTTTTAACGCAAATACAGATAACTCCCCATATAAAATTTATGGGGAATTTGTTCACCTTAAAAGAAACTAGCAAACTGGAAAAAGTATAGTATTTAGACTTTTGATAAGTAAAAGATGAGGAAATAAAAATGCCATTACCGGGTAATTTAATTATAACTGGTGAAGAGCAAGGCTTGATTGAAGGCTCTTGTGAACTTGAAGATCGCGAAGGTACGATCCTTGTACAGGCTTTTGACCATGTGGTTGAAATTCCAACAGACGATCGTGGTATCGCCAGCGGACGCCGAACGCATCGCCCGATGACAATTACAAAGGAAATCGATAGAAGTACGCCGATGTTATACCAGGCATTGTGTACCAATGAATTACTTACCGAGGTAACACTTAACTGGTATCGATTAGATGGTAGCGGTGAGTATGAGCTTTATTATTCGATGTTTATGGAAAATGCTTTTATTGTTCGTGTTCGGCCCTGGGTTCCAAACGTATTAGATCGTAAAAATGAAGCAATGAAACACATGGAAGATGTGTCAATTTCTTATGAGAAAATCATCTGGACCTGGGAGCCTGATGGCATTGAATATGAGGATTCCTGGGACCAATCAGGAGATTAGGCCGTAATGAAACTGCGTTTGCTCAAACGAATAAAAAGTTGGGAAGAAGCTGGTCTGGTTTCTGCGTCCGATGTTGACACCAATGAAGTCATGGAGTCGATTTGTGATGACCTTGAAAAACTGTTTAATACCCGGCGCGGTACAGTGCTAATTGATCAAAACTATGGCTTACCTGATTTTACTCATCTAATGAATGGTTATGCTGCTCCTGATGTAGCTGAGATTGAGCGCTACCTTCTGCAACAGGTGAGGCAATATGAAACACGTCTGGTCACGACCAACCTGGTGTATCAGCAACCTGGCAAGCGTTCAATCGGAGTAAAATTTATCTTGAACGCTTTGTTCGAGCATAAAAATCATGATATTAACCTTGAGGCGAACATCCTGTTTAATGATAACGGCAGCATCAGTGTGAGTTTGTAAGCCATGAACAAATATTTTCTAAATGAACTCGACAACCTGAAAGAAATAGCGCAGGAATTTTCCCGGGCCAATCCGACGCTTGCGCCACAACTGTCTCAGGCAAGCGCCGATCCGGATGTGGAGCGGATACTCGAAGGCGTGGCTTTTCTGACCGCAGGGATCAGGCAAAAGATCGACGACGATTTTCCTGAGTTTTCACAGGGCCTGTTGAACCAGATTTTCCCTCATTATTTACGCCCGATACCTTCGGCTACGATTATAGAGTTCAAACCCACGCCTATATTGAAAAATACCCTGACCACCCTGGCGGGGACTTATCTCGATTCGGTGGAAGTTGATGAGGTGCGTTGCCGTTACAAAACGACTTACCAGGTTGATGTCTCACCTGTCAGTATCACTACGGCCCGGGTAAGCGAAACATCGACGGGGAGACGTGCCATTGATCTGACATTCACTGACATGAATCTGGCGTCCTGGAAAATCGATCATCTACGTCTGCATATCGGTGGTGACTATCAGGGGGCTGTTGATACCTTTTTTATTCTCAATCATTTTCTTGATTCGATTGCTTTGATCGACGCTAAGGGTAATGAAATCAACGGGGATGAAATGTTTATAACCCCTGTAGGTTTTGATGATGATTTTAAATTACTGGACTACCCCTCCAATTCGTTTCCAGCCTATCGTCTGATCCAGGAGTATTTTTTACTGAAGGAGAAATTTTTATTTCTGGATATCAGGGGATTAGATAAATATCTGAATCAGTTAAACGGTAATAGCTTTAGCTTGCGATTTTATATTAGCGAATTACCCATGCAAATTCCGAAACTGTCAGCGTCGCGATTTGTATTACACGCAACGCCCGCCGTTAATCTCTTCAAGCACGAAGCCGAGTCATTTTTAAATGATTACAAACGCAGTGAATATTTACTGCGCCCGATGCGTAATACCAATAATCAATTTAATATATATACCGTCGACCAGGTTATCGGTAACAACCGAAAAATGGCGCGAAAAAATCACTATACAAAGACGGGGCTGTTTAATCCGGAGAAGAACACCTCGCCGGTCTATCAGACCTACACACGTGCAGCTGAGTCGGGGAATGTGTCTAGCTATATTAGCTTCAGCTATCCCCGAAGCTACGATCTGGAAAACAAAGAATCCGTGCAGGTAGAGCTGACCTGTACCAATGGAAAACATACGACAAAATTGAAAGTGGGTGATATCACAAAGAAAACGTCCAGTACTTCGGAACTGGTAGATTTTACTAATATCATCACCCCATCGGAAAGCCAGGAAGCGCCCACAGGGCATTCGGTTTTGTGGCGTTTGTTGTCACACCTGGCGCTCAACTACCTGTCACTTGCAGACACCGACAATCTGAAATCACTGCTGGAACTCTACATGTTTTCTGAGCATAGTGGCAACAAGCAGGAAGTTGCCAACCACAAACGGATCAATGGCATCAGTGCTGTTTCGGTACAGGCCTGTGATCGGATGATTAAAGGTGTTCCAATGCGTGGCCAGGA
>JAUWSG010000178.1 GCA_030610155.1 Gammaproteobacteria bacterium | reverse complement strand
GTGTATGAACTTTCTGAAGAGGCGGGTTTGGACATATGGGATGTGTCCCAGGAATATAAAACCTGGTTACCATGGGTTGATACTATTTATGGCAGTGCCGCCTATTTACCGATGGCCGATGGTGCAAGCTTCAAGGTCAGCCTTTCAACGACAGGTTTGGTCGCTCGTCCTATCAACGAGATTGCCAAAGAGTCAGTTAAAAACTGGCATTAGTCGCCAGATAAGGATTGTGCCCCCTATAACGGGCAGAGGTACAGTTTGCTGCATGATTCGCTATACACCCCTATAACATAAGTTAATCATTTTCTTGCATGATGTTATGCTTGGCCTGTTATTTATCTATCTGGAATGACAGAGCAGGAATATTGTGTCTGAAAACAGGAATACATTAAGTAAACAGTTTCTTCAGTTTTTGCCGGATAACGCTGTGCTGACGCATAATGAGGATTTACATCCTTATGAGTGTGATGGTCTGTCTGCCTATAGACAGGTTCCCTTGGTGGTGGTGATACCGGAAACAATTGAACATATCGTCAGGATTGTGAATATTTGTCGCAAGACAAATACGCCCATTGTCTGCCGGGGGGCGGGTACCAGCGTTTCAGGGGGAGCGTTACCACTGGAAAACGGGGTGTTGTTAAGCCTGGCAAAGTTCAACCGGATTCTGAATATCGATCCCGTTAACCGTTTGGCCTGTGTTCAACCCGGTGTACGTAATTTGGCGATATCGCAGGCAACGCAGTCATACGGGCTTTATTATGCGCCGGATCCTTCTTCACAAATTGCCTGTTCTATCGGCGGTAATGTGGCTGAAAATGCCGGTGGAGTACATTGTCTGAAATACGGTTTAACCGTACATAATATCCTGCAACTCAAAATTGTGACGATAGAGGGTGAGTTGTTGACGCTTGGTGGTAGCGGACTGGACGGGCCAGGCTATGATCTACTTGCCTTGTTGACGGGCTCAGAAGGTATGTTAGGTATTATTGTTGAGATCGTTGTGAAGTTATTGCCTGTTCCTGAGTGTGCCAGCGTTGTACTTGCCGCATTTGATGAGATCGAGCACGCAGGAAATGCAGTAACTGAAATCATTGCATCCGGTATTATTCCTGCTGGTCTTGAAATGATGGACCGCCATGCAACACGCGCGGCAGAAGAGTATGTGCATGCAGGTTATCCGGACAATGCGGCCGCTATTTTGTTATGTGAGCTTGATGGTATAAAAGAAGAAGTCTCTGCTCAAATCAGTCAGGTGAAAGATATATTACTGAAACATCGTGCAGTACAAACAAGAATAGCAAAAGATGAAGTGGAACGTCAGCTTTTATGGGCGGGTCGTAAGGGGGCATTTCCTGCTGTAGTGCGACTTGCGCCGGATTATTATTGTATGGACGGAACCATTCCCAGAAGGAAACTGGCTTTTGTTCTCAATCGAATCAGTGAATTGTCTGAGGAATATCAATTAGCAATCGCAAATGTTTTCCATGCCGGGGATGGGAATCTGCATCCACTTATACTTTATGATGCCAACAAGCCTGGCGAATTACATCGTTCAGAAGAATTGGGTGGAAAAATACTGGAGCTTTGCCTTGAAGTAGGCGGCACCATTACCGGTGAACATGGTGTTGGCGTGGAAAAATTAAATCAAATGTGTGTGCAGTTTGACACACTGGAGCTCAGTCAATTTCACGCGATCAAACATGCTTTCGACCCCGATGAGTTATTAAATCCTGGTAAAGCAGTTCCAAGCTTACATCGTTGCGCTGAACTAGGTGCGATGCATGTGCACGAAGGAAAATTACCTTTTCCGGATATCGAACGATTTTGATGCAGGATTTGCCGGAAGGATAGAAACGCATAAGCGAAATGACGTTATAAGATTATCAACTATTTATGAATCCCATTATTAACAACGATGATACAGTTCAGTTACAGGAACTGACTCAGAATGCATACGCCAAAAAGATACCCTTACGGATTTTTGGCTCAGACACAAAGTCATTTTATGGTAATAAAATACAAGGGCATCCTCTTTGTTTAGTGAATCATGTCGGTATTGTCGATTATGAGCCCGCCGAACTCGTGTTGACCGCACGTGCTGGTACAAAACTACGGGAAATCGAAGCCTTACTGCACAGTGCCGGGCAGATGCTGGCCTTTGAGCCGCCGTATTTTGGTGAAGAGGCCACCTGGGGGGGGACGGTGGCATGTGGTTTTTCTGGCCCGCGCCGGCCCTATGCTGGTGCGCTACGTGATTCGATTCTCGGTGTGCGGATGATTAATGGTAAAGGTGAACAACTGCGGTTTGGCGGGAAGGTGATAAAAAATGTGGCCGGTTATGATGCCTCGCGTTTAATGGCGGGTGCCCTGGGTACATTGGGTATCTTGCTCGATATTTCGGTCAAGGTGATCCCCCGGCCGCAATTGGAAATGACACTGGTACTCGAGCAAACACCGGAAGAAGCGATTACCTATATGAACACCCTGGCAGGCGGGCCGGTTCCATTATCAGCTGCTGCTTATGTCGATGGGCAAGTCTTGATTCGATTGTCAGGTACACAGGCTGCGGTTCAGGCCGCAGCGGTCAAAATTAGTGGCCAGGAACATGAGCCGTCGAGTTCCTTTTGGCAACAACTAAAGGAGCATTCGCATCCTTTTTTCAGTACAGAGACGCCGCTATGGCGTTTATCTTTATTACCCGGGTCACCCATGTTAAAAATACCGGGTGACTGGATGCTTGACTGGGGCGGCGCACAACGCTGGTTAAAAACGAATGAGCCTGCGAACCTCATCCGGGACGCGGTTCAGGCAGCAGGTGGTCATGCAACCCTGTTTCGTCAAGGTGAGCTTAAAGATCAACAAATGAAAGACGGAGAAAATACACCGGTCTTCCATCCGCTTTCAAAGCCATTAGCAAGTGTACATGAGAAGTTAAAAACCGCTTTTGATCCGGAATATATTCTAAACAGAAATCAACTGTATACCTGATGCAAACCTCGATTGACAAGCTTATAAAGCTGACACAGCCGGGCCAGGAAGCGGATGCCATCTTGAGGAAATGTGTGCATTGCGGTTTTTGTAATGCAACCTGTCCTACCTATCAACTACTGGGTGATGAGCTTGATGGTCCAAGAGGACGTATCTACCTGATCAAACAGGCGCTGGAAGGCAATGCGGTAACCCGGAAAACACAAACTCACCTTGATCGTTGTTTAAATTGTCTGGCATGTGAAACAACCTGCCCATCCGGTGTGGAGTATCATCGTTTACTGGATATTGGCCGTAACTGGGTTGATCAACATGTGCAGCGTTCAGCTTATGATAATGTCAGGCGCAAATTATTGCGCGGTATTTTGCCCTATAAGCGACGCTTCCATTTTTTATTGAGTCTGGGGCAAATGATGTCGTTTATATTGCCTGATGCTGTCAAGCGTGCCATTCCTGCAAGGCAAATAAGATCACCGTGGCCTGACAAACAGCATCAACGGAAAATGCTGGTATTGGACGGTTGTGTGCAACCCTCATTGGCGCCGAACATCAATACCGCGACGGCAAGGGTGTTGGCTGCGTTGGGGATCTCATTGGTCAAAGCGGATAAGGCAGGCTGTTGCGGTGCTGTCAGCTGGCATTTGTCTGCACCCGAAGAAGCAAGAGTATTTATGCGGCAAAATATTGATGCCTGGTGGCCTTTCATTGAAGCAGGCATTGAGGCCATCGTCATGACAGCCAGTGGTTGTGGTTCGGTTGTAAAGGAATATGGCGCTTATCTGGCTGACGATAAAAATTATGCACAAAAGGCCAGGCGGGTATCGGAACTAACAAAAGATATCAGTGAGATTCTGGTTAATGAGGACTTGAGTTTTTTCAACAACACCATTAAAAACATCGGCAAGCCACAACGTGTCGCCTTCCATGCACCTTGTACACTGCAACATGGGCAAAAAATCACCGGTGTAGTTGAAACAATCCTGCAACAGGCAGGCTATGAATTAACTCATGTCCCCGATGCACATTTGTGTTGTGGGTCAGCAGGGACTTATTCGATCCTGCAAAAGGATTTGTCTCAACAGTTGTTAATAAATAAGTTAAAAAGCCTGGAAAATGATCATCCTGATGTGATTGTCACGATGAACATTGGTTGCTTGAACCATCTTGCCAGTGGCGCTAACACGAAAGTGTTGCATGTTGTCGAATTATTAGAGAAGGGGTTAAGGCAAGGCAAGAGCCTTAATTGACACTTTTGTTATTAAGTGTCTGATGAAGCTGGGCGATGGAATCATTCAGGGTTTTGATGTTTTGTTCTTTATCATCTGAATTTATTTCTGATAATGGTAATTCAAGATTGTAGGTGTGATTGTAAGTGGAAATGAGCGCATAACCATCCACGCATTGTTCGTAGTGAGTCAGAGGCTCAAAGTGTTGGTGTTCGATATAGTCGATGTAGCCTTCGATGAGTTTTTTTACACTCTCCAGTGGGTTGTTCGGCAGGCTATTAATCATGTCATCAGCAAACATTTCGTATTTGAACATTAAGACTCCCCAGCTAAAATGATCTTGTTATTGTTTGATTGCGATTGATCCATTTTAGCTGATTGTGACTAAAAATATAAAATATTTTTGCTTAAAATTGATTAAAATCAATGCATTATTACATTACGGTTGTTGTTGAATTTTATGGTCGATCAAATAATAAGCTTAATACTGTAGTAAAAAAGTCAGGATTGCTGATTGTAACAAATAGCACTATACTGGCGCTCCTGTTTCTAATCTGAAGCGGGCACATTATTATCTATAAATTAAACGAGTAAAGAGGCTAGCCCATGCGTATTGAAGATATTTCATCCTTTGTCCCTCCTGTACGAACCTTAATGGGGCCTGGTCCTTCTGATGTGCATCCAAGAATATCGCTGGCGCTGGCGCGCCCGACAATCGGCCACCTGGATCCGGCGTTTGTGGGCATGATGGATGAAATTAAAGTGATGCTTCAATATGCGTTTCAAACAAAAAATGAACTGACTATACCGGTGTCTGCGCCAGGTTCAGCAGGTATGGAAGCCTGTTTTGTAAATCTGGTTGAGCCGGGCGATAAAGTTATTGTTTGCCAGAATGGTGTTTTTGGCGGGCGTATGAAAGAAAATGTTGAGCGAATAGGCGGCATTGCGGTCATGGTGGAAGATATGTGGGGCCATGTCGTTGATCCCAACAAGCTCGAGGAAGCATTAAAAGCTAACCCGGACGCAAAAATCGTGGCGTTTGTTCATGCGGAAACCTCTACAGGCGCCCAGTCTGACGCGAAAACACTCTGCGAAATTGCGCGCCAGCATGATTGTTTAACTATCGTCGACGCTGTTACCTCTGTCGGTGGCACGCCTGTTAAAGTCGATGAGTGGGGGATTGATGCTATCTATAGTGGAACACAAAAGTGTTTGTCCTGTACGCCTGGATTATCACCTGTCAGTTTTAGTGAACGTGCAATTGAAAAGATTAAATCACGCAAAACCAGCGTGCAAAGCTGGTTTCTCGACCTGAATCTGGTCATGGGATATTGGGGCGGGAATGCAAAACGTGCTTATCACCATACCGCACCCATCAATCCGCTGTATGGATTGCATGAAGCGCTATTGATACTCAAGGAGGAGGGCATTGAAAATGCCTGGGCACGTCATCAACGTAATCATCTGGCATTACGTGCCGGACTGGAAGCGATGGGCTTGTCATTTATTGTGCTTGAAGAGCATCGGTTGCCACAATTAAATGCGGTGACTATACCTGATGGTGTTGATGAAGCTGAAGTCCGTTCGCGGTTATTACAGGATTATGACCTTGAAATTGGTGCCGGACTTGGATCGCTGGCGGGTAAGGTCTGGCGTATTGGTTTAATGGGCTATGCCAGCAATATGAAGAATGTTATGTATTGTCTGGGTGCACTCGATGCCATATTGACGGACATGAATGCCGCTATTAACCAGGGTGCTGCGCTTGATGCAGTAAAAACTGCCTAAAATATAAACATTTCACCGCAAAGGCGCAAAGAGCGCAAAGTTTTTATGTTTTAAAACACAGTTTTAGACTTTCTTTGCGTCCTTGCGGTGAATTAATTTTTCTAGACTTACTTTAAGCGCAAAACATTCATTAAATAGTCGAGTTAATTGTACCGCTTAGTTTAGTAATTTACTGCTCTGAATATTCAAACCCCGCTACCTTCTTGTTATAAATCAATCATTTCTCTATCGACAGTT
>JAUWSG010000214.1 GCA_030610155.1 Gammaproteobacteria bacterium | reverse complement strand
GTCCGCTACAAGGGATGCCCGAAATGTCCATGACGTCAAGCCGGCCCTATCTTATCAGGGCCCTATATGAATGGATCGTCGCAAACGATTATTCCCCTTATTTGCTTGTTGACTCCAAGATTCCAGGTATTCAGGCGCCTGCGGAATTTAGTGTGAATGACAAGATCGTCTTTAATCTCAGTCCCCAGGCCGTCAAGGAATTAAACCTGGGTAATGAGAGCGTTACCTTCAATGCCCGATTCTCGGGAAAACCGCAAAATATCGTTATCCCTGTTACTGCTGTGCTTGCCATTTATGCCAAGGAAAATGGACGTGGTATGGTGTTTAGTGAAGAAGACGAAACCAGCCCGCCTGATCCAAGCAATACAGATAAATCGAAGGCCAAATTAAAACTGGTTAAATAATGTTTTACCTGTATGGACGCAGGTAAGGGGCGTGAGCAGGAGCGGAGGCCTTGTTATTTTTTTAATTAACTTGCGTGCAAATGTGACTGGTGATTTGCTGTTTCAGCAAAGGAGTAGCTGGATCTTGAAATGGATAAACCATGAATGGCGTTGACCTGCAGCAGCTGAAAGTTTTCATTGTTAACACAAACCAGCGTCGAATTATTTCCACTAGGTAAATAAACAGCCGGTAAATCGTCGAGTGCAGAATCTACAATTGCATCAATGCCGTAGGCTTCCCCCAGTGCTGGCACCATTCCCAGGGTACAATCATCAAATATGCGTCGCTCTTCAGATAAAGTGGCGGGTATGAAGTGACGGTTTAATTGCTTGTTCAGGTTTGTAATGTCCAGTGTGTTACTGGACGGAAGAATGGCGATCAAATGCTTGTTCTTGTCTTTTAGTAATACCGCATAAGCAAGTTGCCGCGGTTCGATATTGGCGGATAAAGCCGTTTGCAATGGCGTGCCGACACGTGGATGAATCAAAACGTGATAATCTATTTTCTGGTGTGATAAAAAATATCTTACTGTTCCAGCGATTGACATGCCATGTGGTTTCCCGGTTGATTAGCATTAGAAACGATATAATCTAGTATCGGCAGTAGGGTTTTAGACTTTAGAGTTGAGATACAAGGTGTGACAACAGGAATTTTATTAAATGCATAATCAGACCAAATTAATATCCATTCTCTCGGAAGGTGGCTTTCATTCAGGTGAAGCACTGGGTGCGAGACTGGGCGTCAGCCGCACGGCGGTCTGGAAAACCATCAAAAAACTGTCAGAATATGGCCTCGATATCCACTCCGTGCGGGGCAAAGGTTATCGCCTGTCCCATGCCATAGAATTACTGGATGCCGGGAATATCCTGGAAGAAACCGGAAAAAAGTGTCAATCCAGGATTGCAGAGATCGATGTCTTTCTGAAGCACTCATCAACGAACGCCTGGCTCATGGCCAAAGCGAGTCCCGAGCCCGACAAGGGGCATGTTTGTTTTGCTGAAATGCAAACCGAAGGCAGGGGGAGACGTGGCCGAAAATGGGTATCGCCGTTTGGCGAGAATCTCTATTTATCCATCTTATGGCAATTTCCAGCCGATCCGCAAATGTTAAGCGGGCTCGGGTTAGCATTGTCTGTCGCGATTGTCAGGGCGCTGGATGAATTAGGGGTGCATGATGTCGGGCTCAAGTGGCCCAATGATGTGATATGGAATAAACGCAAACTCGCGGGCATCCTGGTAGAGATGGTGGCCGAGTCAACAGGCCCGTGCCGGGTTGTCATGGGGGTGGGCCTGAATATTAATTTTCAAAGTTCAGCGTCACAACAAATTGACCAACCCTGGGTTGACCTGAAAACAATACTGGGGCGGACACCCTCACGCAACAAAATCGCCGGCGTGGTGCTGCGGCATCTACTCAACGTCATCATACTTTATGAGCAGCGCGGGTTGGCGCCTTTTATTGAAGAGTGGCGCAACCATGATGCCTATAAAGGCCAGCGGGTCGATATCCTGATGTACAAAAATAATATTAGTGGTATCTGTGAAGGTATTGATAATATGGGGGCATTACAGGTGCGCTCAGGTAATGGGCCTATCCAGAAATTTACCAGTGGTGAAATTAGTTTACGGGGCCGACCGGCTCCTGAACAATAAAATAGTGACTGTGTGTGATGGATTTATTAGTCGATCTCGGTAACAGCCGGCTCAAATGGGCGAATTATCAAAATGGCCAACTTTGTTCTGTTGGCAGTGTGAAATATGATGAGGAAAATTTAGCCACATTATTGTCTGCTGAGTGGTCGAGTTTGCCTGCGCCGGGGAAAATCTGTGTTTCCAGCGATGTGGATAGCCGGTTGACGGCAGTATTATCGCTGTGGGTCGAAAAACAGTGGGCAACAGCAGCGTATATCATTACACCCAAAGACCATGCATATGGTGTCAAAAATGCATATCAAGACCCGTTGCAATTGGGATCTGATCGCTGGGCCGCCCTGGTCGCCGTTAGAAACAACATAAAGGGTGCTGCTATAATTATAGATTGTGGTACCGCTATCACCATAGACGTGATGGATGCCGAAGGTGAGCACCTGGGTGGCATGATTATCCCGGGCATACAAATGATGCAACAGTCCTTGTTTAAAGGCACACATAAAATTAATGAGACAGATGAGAAAAATGAGCCGGTATTGGCTGCGCTGGGGAAAAACACCCGGGAGGGTGTGCGCAGTGGTATTCATACGGCGATCATTGCTTTTATCAACGAGATGATTAGCCGTACAACCAGGCAAGCAATGCAACAAACAAAACCAGAAACAATGACAAATGTGATTACAGGTGGCGATGCAGACCTCATACTGCCATTTTTAGATAATAGCATCATACATAAACCGACTTTAGTGCTGGAAGGGCTTGCTATTATTCTGGATCGGACACCATGAGGCTGGCCTTCATTTTTATGCTGTTGTTGAATGTTTCTTTTTTCGCATGGCAATTTTTTCAAGCAGAACCATCCTCCTCCGGTGCAGGCATGAGTGTGCCCAAAGAAAGCGGACGTTACAAAACGATTACCCTGCTACACGAATCAGGGCAGTTCAATATCCCGATAGAAGAACAACCGGTCCAGAAAAAACAATCGATATCTTCCCGCATCGGTGAAGCAACAGCAAAGAAAGAAGAATTGGCAAAAAATGAAATAATAAAATGTTACAAACTGGGCCCCTTTAAAGATAAATTAGCGGCAGACCGGTCTTTACTCAAAGCAAGAGAGACTGGCGCTATTAGCAGTCTGCATACGGAAGAAACAAAGGAGCGATTCCGCTACTGGGTGCTCGATCCTACCAGGAACAAGCAGGTGGCATTGAAAAAAATAAAGGAGTACAGGGACAAGGGTGTTAAAGATGTTTATCTGATTCGTGAAGGTAAGAAGAAAGACAATATCTCCCTGGGCATCTTCCGGGCCCGGTCCACGGCGCAAAAACGTGTACAGAAATTACAGGACCAGGGGTTTAATCCCACGGTCGAAAAACACTATAAAGTCAAAACGCGATATTGGCTGAATGTACGTGAAACACTACAAAGCCCGCTGAATGATGCCATCTGGGCGGATATCATTGGCGACGCGGCCGGCATAGATATATCCGATGAAGCGTGTTAATTCATTGCTTATTCGCGCCTAATTTTCTAGAATGTGCCCTCCTGAACACAAGGCCCGGGTCATTTACCCTGTAAGGCCAGGGAATCTCAGGGTTCAAGCTGGTAATCGTAATAATTACAATGGCTTACAGTTTTAAAGGTTTAGTGTGCCGGCTTAGCTCAGTTGGTAGAGCAACTGACTTGTAATCAGTAGGTCGCGCGTTCGATTCGTGCAGCCGGCACCATTTATCTTATCCTCCCCCGATTTTAGATCCAACTTTAAATCAAAGAATACCCGCCAGAGGGCTGATGACACCCTTGCCGCCTTTATTTAATACATGGGTGTAGATCATCGTGGTTTTGACATCGCTGTGTCCTAATAACTCCTGGACTGTTCTTATATCGTAGCCATTTTCCAGCAGGTGGGTGGCGAAGGAGTGGCGAAATGAATGGCAGGTTGCCGGTTTGTGTATCCCCGTTGACCGCACAGCCTGTTTAACTGCTTTTTGTAATACTTGTTCAGATACATGATGGCGACGTTCTTTATTTGATAAAGGATCAATTGAGCGTTTGTAAGACGGAAATAAATATTGCCATCCGAATTCTTTTCCGGCATTTGGATATTTTCGTGAAAGTGCAAAGGGGAGATAAACTTCGCCGTATCCTTGCTCAAGATCCTGTCTGTGATAGGTCCACGCTCGTTCAATTTGATTTTTGACTTGTGGTATCAATTCATCTGGTAATAATGTGATCCTGTCTTTCCCGCCCTTACCGTTACGAACAATAATTTGTGAATAATTCAAATCAATATCTTTAATCCTGAGGCGTAGACATTCCATTAACCTGAGTCCAGAGCCGTACAATAACATTGCCATTAAAGCTTTTTTCCCCTCCAGTCTGCCCAATATAAGTTTGACTTCTTCTTTTGTTAGTACGACAGGTAATTTTCTTGGCCGTTTTGCCCTGGAAACATTAT
>JAUWSG010000204.1 GCA_030610155.1 Gammaproteobacteria bacterium | reverse complement strand
GAACCTTAGCTCTTATTATCATTACGCTTATTTTGCTGGTTTTTTCCGCGATATCCCTGGCAGCGGATTCCGAACTCCCGGAAACCGAAAAACCAAAAAAACTCCAATTAGTGGTTGGGAAATCGATTATTCTCAAAAACTCCAAGCCAGTCGATCGCGTTTCCATAGCTGATCCTGCAATCGCTAAATTTATTCTCCTTTCCCCCAACGAGATTTATCTTATCGGAAAAACCGCAGGAATTACCAACTTGACCATATGGCAAAACAAAAAGATTTATGCTATCTATAAGCGTTGGATGTCTTTTATTGATGCATTATCGTATGTCGATGAAATTGATACCGACACGTCTGACGAAACCAGTAAGGTTACAGATAAAAAGTCGTTACTTGAAAAAATAAATGACTTTTTTACACCAAAAACCATGAGCGTGTTTGGCGGTGGCTTTGCCACTGCGACAATTGCCCTGTTTGTCATTCTTGCATTACCCCTCAACGATTTGGTGAATATATCTCAGGGTCTGGATGATGCCTATATAGACTGGGGTACATCATTAAATAATGAATGGGCGCAGGCACCCGATTCAATCAAACCCGGGTCCAGTGAAAAATTTTCCAGTTCACGACGTTTTACCTTTAAGCCTGTCATTAAATCAGAGCTGAGAAAAGTGATCGAAACGGGCTTTAAAAACGGCAGTGCAAAAATAGCCAATTATCCCTACAAGGCATTCAAGATCAATCCAGATACTTTGGCCTCCATTACGGCCAATCAACTCACAGAATTACCTGCGGAAAATTACACACTTTTTTACAATACCGGTCGCCTTGCTGCGCTAACCACCATACAATGCACACTCGACCCCAATAGTGACCGTGTTACCAGCCTTCATACCGTTGCCAGTTCCATTGTTGATGGCCTTAACAATACGTCAGCATCAGAAATCAAGCCATTAACCTCTCATTTCGCTACAACAGAAGATAAATCAAAAGCGGTCTGTGATTTATCAGCAAATATTATGAACTACCTGGTATCCAGTTCTGCATCTACTAAGGCTAATAATTAAAGCCTGGGGTTGAATTAAGACTTCATTAACTTTCCAAGCGATTATATAATAGACGGCTGTTTAAGTTAAAAATGATAATTTATTATAATAAAAGTACATAAGGATGAATATAAACGTCACAATCCCAGGCTATACTATCGAGCGGAAACTCGACCAGGGAGGTATGGCGACGGTTTATCTTGGGCATTCTGCTTCTGATGATGAAAAAGTCGCTATTAAAGTCATGGCGCCGTATCTCGCGGCCGATCCGAGTTTTTGTGAACGCTTCCTGCAGGAATGTTACCTGACCAGGCAATTAGTCCATCCAAATATCCTCACTATCTCCGCCTATGGCGAAGCCAATTCAGTCTATTACATGGTGATGGAATACCTGCCCGGTGGCACCCTCACCAACCGTATCAGTGATAAGTCTCTCACGATTGATGATTCACTGTTAATCCTGACGCAGATCGCCAAGGCACTTGGTCATGCGCATTCAAAGCAGGTGATACATCGGGATGTAAAGCCCTCCAATGTCATGTTTCGATCAGAAAATGATGCGGTATTAACTGATTTTGGTATCTCCAAAGCCATTGTTTCAAGCAACAAATTAACGATGGATTCAAAGGCCATTGGTTCACCCACATACATGAGCCCTGAACAGATCATCGCGAAGGATGTCGATACACGATCGGATATTTACAGTTTGGGCATCATGTTTTATGAAATGTTGACCGGCAAAGTACCTTTTGACGCAGAAAATGCGGTGGCCATTGCAATAATGCATCAAAAGGATCCAATTCCCCTATTACCGGATGAATTGTCCCAATATCAACCCTTGCTGGATGGCATGCTTGCCAAATCTGCCGATGACCGGTTTCAAACTACGTCTGACTTGCTGAATAAAATTGATGATATCCAAACCCCGGTTGATATGAAACGTACCGTCATGAGGGATCTGTTACCTGAGATTGAAAAAGAAATCGAATCTAAAGAAGGAAATTCAACAAATAATAAAGCCACATCAAGAGCAAAAGAAAGTAATAAGGAACAGAACACGGTAGATCAAAAGCCAGCATCTACTCCAACAGTAAAGCCAGATAATATTAGCGAAACAGAGACAATAACACGCAAACCCTGGCTGGCAATCGTAGGGACTGTCGTTATTCTTGCCATTGTTGCTGGAGTAGTAAAATTTCAGTTCGAAACCACCCCGGACAGCCCAGCCATTGTTGATGTCACCGAGCCTGATCCTGAACCATTAAGCAAACAAGCGCCAGAACCCTTGAGCGTGCAAGCACCAGAATCCCTGAGTATACAAGCACCAGAAAAAACACCCATCGACGAGCCCACTACTACCCCTTTACAAGAACCCGTTATTACTCAGGTGACTCCAATAACCGAGACTGAATCACGAAACATAAAAATAGGCAGCACGAAAGACGAAATTACGGCGGCTTTGGAATTATGCAAACGATACAGTCAGAATTGTAATAAATCCGCATATGATGATGAATCTTTACAAACAGTTAGCTTAAAGCCCTATATCATGGATAAATCAGAAGTCACAATTACCCGTTTTCAACAATTCGTTGATGATACTTCCTATACCACCACTGCGGAAAAAAATAATTTTGCCTTTGTCTACCAGACTGTCTTTGACACCCTGGTTAAAGTCCAGAAAGTTAATTGGCGTAATCCTGAAGGACCGGGTAGTAATAACATCACCCGCATGAATCACCCTGTCACTTTTGTCACTTTGGATGATGCGCAGCTTTATTGCCGTTGGGCTGGTGGACGGCTACCAACGGAAGCTGAATGGGAATATGCGGCAAGAGGTGAAACAAGAAATATTTTCCCCTGGGGTAATAGCTGGGATGAATCCAAAGCCCACTGGCAAACCGGCGATATTAACGGTACAACTGACGTCAGAAGTTTACCGGCCGGTAATACAGAAAAAGACCTTTATGGCCTATCCGGTAATGTGTGGGAATGGACCAGTTCAGCTGATAAAGACAAACGTTCAATTTTAAAAGGTGGATCATGGGCTGAGCGTAACCCGGCAAACCTGAGAGCTAGCGCCCGCAGGGTTGAAGACCCTTCACTGGCCAGTTCTGAAATTGGTTTTCGCTGTGTTCAAGACTCTGAGACATGGGCATTAGGAGAAAAATTATGAAAAATGTACTATTCAGCATCATAGTAATGCTAGCTGTGATGCAGCCCGCACTGGCTGAACGTGAAGATATCATCCCGATACTCAATACTTTACTCGATAACAAATCGGATAAAATCACTATATCCATCAATGATGGTAGTACCAGCAAGCTAAGTATTGGCGATGCCCTGAATATTAATATTGAATCAAAGGTTGATGCCTATATTTCAGTAATACACATGGATGACAATGGCGTAACCACTCTGTTGACGCCAAAATTTAACGATGGTACTAATAAAATTAAAGCAGGTAGCAGAGTATCCTACCCTGCCGGCTCGGATGATCTTGTATTCGAAGTCTCTGCACCTATAGGAATTGACTCGATTTATGTCATTGCAACCGAGAAACCATTAATGATCTCAAACAACCCGGCAGACACGGCACCAGGCTCTGCAGTCGAGTTTGGAATTGATACAGCAAAGATAGAGAATTTAAAAGCTTCAATATTAAATGCTTCAAGCAATGTATTGTCTGCCAATACTAAGATGCTCTCTTACCGTGTTACTGGCCGTAGCGGTCCAACACAATATGTACAAAATGATATTGTCGCCTATTTTACCGCATCGACGACACGTTCACTGAAAAAACCACGTATGCCTGCTGAAATCAAGTTCGAATTTGATTCGGATAAACTGACTGCAGATGCTACTGCCAATCTGGATGAGTGGGGTAAGTCACTCAACCACCCACAAATGAAAAAAATGAAATTTATTATTGCGGGCCACACAGATAATATGGGCGATGATAATTACAACATGATGCTTTCTGACAAACGGGCAACAGCCGTCAAACAATATTTAGTCGACAAATATTCCATCGATTTAAAACGTCTCAAAACTGAGGCGCATGGGGAAAACAACCCAATGATGGAAGGCGCGAGCGATTAAGCACGGCAACAAAATCGACGTGTTGAGTTTATGTTATCAATGGAATAAGAGAGAAATCTCCCATAATGATAAGTATCTTTATCCCCGGGCTATTTATCCTGCTCCCGGGGATATAATAGAATCTCATGAATTTCACCAGTTTGAGGTTCGTAGATAATCCTACCGTTATATTTTTCCGAGGCCTCGTACATATTACCCTGTGTTGCTTGAGTATATATCGATATTGCAAAACTCATGAATGATGTTAATGCGGAAAGAGATCGGTACTTCGAATCAGATTTATCTATTGCTTTCACCTCGACTGTGCCTTCGCTGTCCACAATCTCGGTCAACCATTTATCAATGCGCTCGGGAATGCTATTGAGGGTAAAGCGTACCGGGAACTTAACATGAATAGTCCGGTTGCTCTCATTCATATTACTGGCCATCCCTTGATCAAACACATTAGAATTAAGATATGTCAGTTCAACTTTACTCGGTTTGGCTGAAGTTTGATTTTTCGAGCTCTCGGATTGCACAGGTTGGTTCACGCATCCTGTTATCAACAGGATAGCAGCTAACTGAAGATATAGACTTTTTTTAAATAACATGTACGCTCCAATAAAATAATACGAAAAAACTTAAAAGTTGGTGAACAACGACGCTAAATAATAAATCAGAAACTTTCCTGAAGCTCAACAATTAACCATCTTATCAAGTTTTACTGGTTACTTAAACAAGAACCATACT
>JAUWSG010000195.1 GCA_030610155.1 Gammaproteobacteria bacterium | reverse complement strand
CCCATCGTCAGACCGTCGAACAGGGCGGGGAAGGGTTTGTTTTTTGAAGCAAAGGCTTCTGCGCGCGCAATGATGGCGCAATTTGTCACAATCAGAGGGATGAAAATACCCAGTACCTGGTATAAATCGTAAAACCAGGCTTTCATCAACAGTTCTGTCGCGGTGACAAAGGAGGCGATCACCAGCACAAACACCGGAATACGAATTTCGTCTTTAATAAGGTGCCGTACCAGGGAGATGGTCACATTGGAGCAGACCAGCACAAACAAGGTGGCCAGACCCAGTCCCAGTGCATTGACCGTGGTATTGGTCACCGCCAGCAAGGGACAAAGACCTAACAACTGTACTGTCGCCGGGTTGTTGTGCCATAAACCGTTTGTGGTAATTGTTTTGTAATTATCCATTAGCTTGAAAAATCATTTCACCGCAAAGGCGCAAAGGACGCAAAGTTTTTGTATTAAAAAACCAGTATCCATTTTTCTTTGCGTCCTTTGCGCCTTTGCGGTGAATAAAATTGCTGAGTTCAATTATCGAATTATTAATTATCATTGAAATAATAACGCTTTATTTACTTTGAAATAAAGTAATGAATTATGTACGGCTTTAATGACTGCGCGGGGTGTGATCGTGGCGCCGGTGAATTGGTCAAACTGTCCCCCGTCTTTTTTAACATTCCAGCCGGGTTTGTCCGGGTTGCTCAGGGATTTTCCTGTGAATGATAGTATCCAGTCGGATTTTGCCTCGTCAATGTCATCACCCAGTCCGGGTGTTTCCTGGTGCGAGATAATACGTACACCCGCCAGTGTTCCGTTCTCATAAATGCCGACAAGAATCTGGATCATGCCATTGTAGCCATCAGGCGCATAAGTGGTGAATAAGGCTGCGACAGGGAGATCAGATTTACGAGCACGGTAAACGGTGACAGGCCCGGGGTTTTTCAAAATAGATGTGTTGCTGATGTCTATTGTATCAGTAAAAATATCATTGTCATGTTCGTCAGGCTTTATGATGGCATGCAGTTGTCCAAGTAAATATTGTTTCTCACTTTCTGCTATTTGCTCCCGCGTTTTATCAAATATAAACACTACTGCACCTGTCCCGATCGCGACAAACAGACCCAGTAATACAGCAGAGTTGAATATATTATTCTTCACAAATGATTCCATAATTTACTTGTCACTTATTTACCAAATACACGTGGTTTAGTGTAATGATCAATGGTCGGGACCGCGATATTCATTAATAACACCGCAAACGCAACGGCATCCGGATAACCTCCCCAGGTGCGAATGATATAAATCAAAATACCAATGCCGGCGCCGTAAATGAGCCGGCCCTTAGGTGTGGTGCTGGCCGTGACCGGGTCGGTGGCGATGAAAAATGCGCATATCATGGTTGCCCCACTGAAGATATGTATCAAAGGGGAAAGGTAATGTTCGTTGTCTATCATGTAAAAAAGGGCGGAGAACATGACCAGGCTTGCGAGCACGGCGACCGGAATATGCCAGTGTATTATTTTTTTATATAACAAATAAGCGCCACCGAGAAGAAATGCCATATTGCACCATTCCCATCCTTTGCCGGCAAACATGCCGGATAAGGTTTCCTGTGGCAGGCCGCTAATTGATTGGCCGCGTGCGAGTTCTGTTTTGACCGTGTCCAGCGGTGATGCCATTGTCACCGCGTCAGGTATGGGAGCGTCAGAAAATATAGTAGTAAACGTTTCTGCAAGGTTGAGGCTGAGTTGTTCTATGGTTCCGGGCGATAACCAGGCCGTCATTTCACGTGGAAATGAAATTAGCAACATGGCATAACCCACCATGGCTGGATTAAACGGGTTATAACCCAGACCGCCATAGAGATGTTTTGCGATCACGATGGCGAATGCGGTACCGGTGAGGCTGATCCACCATGGCGCTAAAGGCGGAATGCAAAAAGCGATCAGGATGGCGGTGACCAGCGCGCTGCCATCCAGCAAGGCCGGGGCTATCGGCTTTTTCCTGAGGTAAAGGACGAACGCTTCGGTCAGGAGAGCCGTTGCCGCAGCGATGAACATGTGAACAAGTATTCCCCAGCCAAAAAACCAAACATACGCAACAATTGCCGGTATCAGGGCCAGCACAACGTTCAACATGATTGCGGTGACAGAGGTCTTTGCATGAATATGAGGCGAGCCGGGTGTGTTTAATATCATTTATATAGTCCAGGCTGCTTTATAGCGTGTACATATCATGGGGTTTCAATATTTTTATTGTTCTGCGCCGTATTGATGGCGGTATGTGGCGGGGATTTTTTTTGTTCAGGACTATCCATTGCGGGGCTGTCTATTGCAGGACTATCTATTGCAGGGCGTCTGGCTGCAAGTTTGTTAATTTTTTGTTTATGGCGAGCGGCCCTTTCTTCTTTCTCTCTTTGCAGACGGGACAGGTGGAATTCGTGGCGTGTTCGGGCGATATCCGATTTTTGTTTTTCTTTTTCCAGTGAGAATATTTCCGCTTTTGCGTAACGATAATATTGTACCAGCGGGATATTGCTCGGGCAGACATAATCACAGAAGCCGCATTCTATACAATCAGAAAGAGAGTAGTCTTTGATTTTTTTGAAATCCCTGGCACGCGCATACCAGTATAATTGTTGTGGCAGCAGCTGGGCAGGACACACATCGGCGCAGGCACCACAGCGAATACAGGGCAATATGTTTTTATTGGTTATATCAACCAGTGTCGATTTTCGGGTCTGGCCTATCAGGCAAAATGTTGTTTTGATAACGGGCGTTTCATCAGACTGTAAGGCGATGCCCATCATTGGGCCACCCATGATAATTTGTTTTAGTGCGCTGCGTTGGCCGCCGCCCATTTCTATCAAGTCTCCAGCGGGTGTGCCAATCAGGACTTCCCGATTTTGACTATGAGGTATATCACCCGTTATCGTGATTAGTCTGGATATTAGCGGTTCAGCGCAAAAAATAGCGCGGTAAACCGCTGTTGCTGTGGCGACGTTATGACAGATAATACCGGAATTCTGGGGTAACTCCTTGTTGGCAATTTCCTTGTTGGTGAGTATTTTTATCAGCTGTTTTTCACCCCCGGTGGGATAGATTGTTGGTACTTCTATTATTTCCAGTGTGCCCGGATTGTTGTTTGAATCAGCTTGCGGCTTCAGGGAGTTGATTGTGTTCTTTAGTGACGAGCAGGCCGCAGGTTTATTGTCTTCAATGGCGATGATGCATCGCCGTGCATGAAGTGCGTGCATCATAATTTGTGCGCCGATTATAATTTCAGCCGGGCGTTCACGCATTAGCATGTCATCACAGCTGACCCAGGGTTCACATTCAGCACCGTTAATTATCAGGGTATCAACGGCGTTTTGTTGGCCGGCATTGAGTTTGATATTTGTTGGAAAACCGGCTCCGCCCATGCCGACGATGCCCGCTTGATGTATATGCTCCCCCAGTTCTATTGGCGACAACTGTTTATAAGTATTACCAATAATCTTGCGATCAGCAATCCACTGGTCACATCCGTCTGTGTGGAGTTCTATGCAGCTTGCTTTTAAACCGGAGGCGTGGGGTACAGGATAATCGCTGATGGCAGTGATTGTGCCTGAACTCGAAGCATGGACCGGCGCGCTGATGGGCCCGGTTGCTTGCGCGATTAACTGGCCTTTTAATACCTTGTCACCGACATTAACCACAGGTTCAGCCGGTTCACCAATATGTTGTTGTAACGGAAAAATCAGTCGTTCAGGTATGCCTGTTATACCAATAGTGGTGTCAGCCGGTTCGTGCTGATACTTCGCAAGATTCAAACCGCCGCGAAAAGAAAATAATTTGCCAAACTTCATGATCAACTCGCCATCCTTTGCCATTCCTGTCTGGATGTCTGGTCAGGGTAAGTTGTCTTCCAGGTTTTCAGGTCTGTTTTTATTGCGACCATGTCAATGCAGTCAACAGGGCAAGGTGGAAGACATAAATCACAACCCGTACATTCCTGTGCGATCACGGTGTGCATTTGTTTGCTTGCGCCGAGGATGGCGTCTACCGGGCAGGCCTGTATGCATAAGGTGCAGCCGATACAGGTTTGTTCATCAATAACGGCAACGGTCTTGATATCTGTGTCAGGCTGGTTGGCGGCAAGTTCAGGATTGAGTGGTTTTGCTTCGCGCCCCAACAGGTCGGCCAATGCGTTTATCGTGGCCTCTCCGCCCGGGGGGCATTGATTGATATCGGCTTCTTCATTAGCCATGGCTTCAGCGTAGGGACGGCAACCCGGGTAGCTGCACTGGCCACACTGGGTTTGTGGTAACAAGGCGTCAATTTCATTGACAACCGGGTCGCCTTCGACTTTAAAGCGCTGAGCGGCATAACCTAACAATAAACCAAAGGCGGTACCGAGAAGACACAAAACCAGGATAGTGGTTAGCATTTTGTGTTTACCCCTTTACCAGGCCGGAGAAGCCCATAAAAGCCATGGACATCAAGCCGGCAGTGATCAAGGAAATCGCGGGGCCACGAAAAGCCACAGGAACATCTGCTACTGCAATTCGTTCACGCATGGCGGCAAACAGGATTAATACAACTGAAAAGCCAATAGAAGCACCAAGCCCGTAAAAAGCGGAATGTAGAAAACTGTGTTGTTGTTGAATATTTAATAAAGCGACACCCAGTACAGCACAGTTTGTTGTAATCAGAGGCAGGAATATACCCAGTACCTGATGCAGCATCGGGCTGGTTTTGCGTACCACCATTTCGGTAAATTGCACCACAACGGCAATGACCAATATAAACGATATTGTACGCAGATAAGTAATATCCAGGGGCAGGAGTAAATATTGATTAACAATATAGCTGCAAACAGATGACAAGGTCAGGACAAAGGTTGTCGCCAGGGCCATGCCTGTCGCGGTCTCGAGTTTTCCGGAAACGCCCATGAAGGGGCACAGTCCGAGAAATTTCACCAGTACAAAATTATTAACCAGTACTGTGCTGACGAGTATAAGCAGGAATTCAGTCATTGGTGATAGTTCGATTAGTTAAAATATCACATAAGGTTATTCTTTGCTCCCTCTCCCTCGAGGGAGAGGGCCGGGGTGAGGGTGGACATCTTCAGGTATTCCCCTCACCCTAACCCTCTCCCCAAAGGGGAGAGGGAACAGTACTCGTTTTTCTATTTCACTTTCATTCCGGGTTGGGCGCCGTCATCCGGGTTTAATATCCACAGGTCTTTGCCACCCGGTCCTGCGGCCAGTACCATGCCTTCAGAAATTCCAAAGCGCATT
>JAUWSG010000216.1 GCA_030610155.1 Gammaproteobacteria bacterium | reverse complement strand
TTTGATCTGATTCTGATATTTTAACTCTTCCAGCTCACATTTTTTACGAAATGTCGCCAATAATGATTCTGGGATTTTTAAACTGATTAGCTTACTTTTCTCTGCCGGTTGATGCATTAGTCGAAATGACTCAAGAAATTCAGCAATATCATGCGCGGACATATTTCTACATTGCTGCAGATATTCATCAGAAAAATATTGTACCGGCCTCAGCTTTCTATTCATAACAATCCCTGGCCATCACAACCTCTCCAAAGCTTTAACATCTTCTATATCCTGAGGTCGACCACTTTTCTTTTTCATCGTTATTAGACCTGGTAAATTAACCACCTTAATTTTTCTTCCCATCACTTCTTTGTTGACCGTTGCAATCTGATTCGCATCTTCAGTAATGATGATATCGACCATTTCCGTTGGTTTGTCCGAGTTAACAAAAGACCAGGCAATGAGATTTTTATTTTTTATATATTCCTCGCGGAAGTTAAACACATCTTCAGCATTTACTGGCAAACGTGATTTCAGCCCTATCTCATCAAGTGCCTTTTCAGCTTTCATAAATGCAGATTTTGTTAGTTGAATCACAAAATCCAGATCAATCGTGCCTCGCACAGCGCCATGCAACGCCACCGCATGGCCACCCACCAGGGCATATTTAAGCTTCTCCTTTTCAAGAGCGTCGACAACACGAATTAGCAACATGAGCAATAATATATACCGGTATATACCATGAATCAAGCTATCGGATATATAATTTACCCCGTTAGGTTCAAATTAAGCCGATACGCTAACGAAAGTCACGAAACTCCAAGTTTTCTGGCCGGAGTGAGAAAGGTATACTCTGCTCCTCCCATATATGAGATCAGCCATGAGCCACAACACCAAACAGCGTGAATTTATCCCCCTCAATATCGCCATTCTGACGGTTTCCGACAGCCGCACCGAGAAGGATGACACTTCAGGCAAAGTGCTGGTAGACAGGCTGCGTGATGCTGGCCATCAATTGGCTGAAAAAGCCATTGTACGTGATGATATCTATCAGATTCGCAGTGTGGTCTCTCGCTGGATCGCTGATCCCGACATCCATACCGTCATCAGTACCGGTGGCACCGGTGTTACTGGTCGTGACGGTACTCCTGAAGCATTCCAGGTCTTGCTAGACAAAGAGATCACGGGTTTTGGTGAAATGTTCCGCATGATCTCTTACGACGAAATAAAAACATCTGCGTTGCAATCCAGGGCTTTAGCTGGTGTTGCTAATGCTACTTACCTGTTCTGCCTGCCGGGCTCTTCCGGCGCCTGCAAAACCGGCTGGGACAACATCATTAAAGATCAACTGGATCACCGCACAAGTCCCTGTAATTTGACCATGCTCATTCCACGCCTGAAAGAAACCTAATGGAGTTTTTAGACACTGAAGCTGGATTTTTCAGCATGGTAGCGCTCGGTATTATTTTTTTCGTGGCAACTGCCTGGTATTTCTGGCGACAATTACAAAAATCACGTCATGAACGACAGATTCACAGAATGCTCGAATCACTCGGCGTAAAGTATCTTCATGACATCATTCTGCCTGATGGAATTGAAGGGTACACCTATATTGACTATTTGTTACTAACACCGAACGGTATCGTAGTTCTCGACATCAATTATAGTGAAGGGCATATATTTGGCGGTGAGTCTGTTGATCAATGGACACAGGTTGTAAATAACAAAACCTACAAATTTAATAATCCACTTTATAATAACCAAACCAAATGCCAGGCAGTACAGTGGAATATTAATAATATCTCAGAAGATGTTCGTACTAATAACAATGTGGAAACTTTTGGCTGGATCGCATTCTCCAGCGCCGGAAATTTTCCTAAAGGTATTCCGGGTCAAGTCAGCATGATAAGTGATTTAAAAAACGACTTTGAAGAAAAATTTAATCTCGGCGCAGACACCAGGGAATTAACTCGAAAAATCTGGGATCAGCTACACGATTTATCGATAGCAACCCGCAAAGACGTGGGGCAATAACTGTTAGCGCTAATAGCTTTTAGCGACAGTATGTCCGTATCGACTTGCGCCGACGCCACCAATATTTCAATCTGCTTTTCGTCAGACTAAACGTTCGCCCATCACAGGGGTTCAAAGTAAGCTCATCAAGCTCACCATTTCGCAATGCCTCCAGCAATGGGGGCAACCACTCAATTTCGAATTCCTGTAAAGCCCCGCACCATGCATCAGAATCATTTCTCTCCCGCTCATTTTGCAAGGAGATGAAATCATCACAGACAATCATATGTTCCCCCGGTGCATTAACCTGACCTAACCAGGCTTTACTGTTTTTGGGAACTGGAAAGCAAGGCGTACGGGTGATTTTTGCCAGACCGCGCGATAAAACATCACCACTCCATACCTGACTCCAACAACTATGACCGAACTCGGGCAACTTCCCTCCGCCCCAAAACCAGAGGCTGCTCACTGGCAGTTCGCCATGACGTTGTCGCTCAATATTTACTTCACTGGCATGCAATACCATTTGCACTTCGTTCATGATGCGATGCCACAGTTTTCCTTCAACCCCAGATGGTAAAAAACGATTTATAGATTGACCACGTACTTGTGACAAATCGCTGGTTTTTATCTGTGGATCTTCAGGTAAATGAAGATACCAGCGTGTCGCCGTAATAGCTTCCAGGTGCCAACCATCCTCCTCGAATAAAACATTTAACTCCGTAGCCAGATGATCTGCTTCAGACATCGACAGTGACAATACTTCCGGGCCAGACAACACCAGTTCATCTCTATCTGGCGCCAGGTAAACAGGATCCGCCCGCAAACACCAGACCATCGCCCTGTTATCAGCAATAGTGTCAGCATCGGCAAGATAACTAACTGGCGCTACAGGGTGCGCATGGTCTTTGGAAGCAATTACATCAAACAATTCAAATAAAACTTTTTCAAAACCTACCTGGCTATGTGACTGTTGTTTTGCTTTCGATAAAAATAATTCCAGCTCTTTAAGCGATGGTTTATTTTTGCAATAACCCTCATGATCTTCGGATGGTAATTCCAATAACCCTGGAACCACCAGTGTGCAGTTCTTTTTATACTGGTGACTAGACAATTCCTGTACCTGAGTCTTTTCAGACATGTTCATTTTTCTCGCCAGGGGACACAGACCCCCTAATAGATTCTGTTTTTGACTCAATCCTGAGTTCTTTTGACGTGAGAAACATTGCATCACCATAACTAAAAAAACGATAACCTGTTTCAACCGCATGTTTGTAAGCAGCCATCACAGCATCGTATCCAGCGAAAGCACAAACCAGCATAAGCAAGGTTGATTCAGGCAAATGAAAATTTGTTATCAAACCATCAACCACTTTAAACCGATAACCTGGAGTAATAAAAATATTAGTATCGCCACTATACGATGCGAGAGGTACGGAAAGATTTCCCTCACGTGCAGCACTTTCCAATGCCCGCACACTCGTAGTACCAACAGCGATAACACGCCCACCATTAGCCCGTGTCTTTTGTACTGCGTCCACCACGTCATTACTTACTTCGATGTATTCAGTATGCATATGATGATCGGCAATATTATCCACACGCACCGGTTGAAAAGTTCCGGCACCCACATGTAAGGTCACAAAAGCCGATGACACACCCATACCGGCTAACTTGTCCAACAAAGCCTGGTCAAAATGCAGGCCTGCCGTTGGCGCCGCAACTGCACCCTGTTTTTTTGCGTACACCGTTTGGTATCGATCGCGGTCATTTATTTCATCTTCACGTTCAATATAGGGAGGCAATGGCATGTGACCATACTGCTCCAGTTGGCTAATCACAGAATCGCCACCCTCGAATAGCAATTCAAATAATTCACCGTCCCGTCCCAAAACTGTGACTTCCACCCCACCCTCCAGCGACAATTTAGAATCCGCCCTGGGAGATTTACTGGCGCGCACGTGGGCAAGCACACGATGCTCATCCAGCACCCGTTCCACCAACACCTCAACCTTGCCGCCGGTTTCCTTTTGCCCAAACAAGCGAGCGGGAATAACCCGGGTATTATTAAAAATCAGTAAATCACCGGCTTGTAACAAATCAGGCAAATCATTAAAAAAGTTATCCTGCACAGAGTTTTCAGACAAAACTAGCAACCGGCTAGCCGTGCGCTCTGGTAACGGATATTGGGCGATCAGCTCCTGAGGGAGATCAAAATAGAAGTCACTACGGTTCATGGCGCGCGAGTTTAACAAATATTGATGCAAAATCCCGCTGCTACCTTGCCCGCCCCATCATAAACACTATATGATTGCGCCCTTCTTGAGATGGGAATGCCGGGGTGGCGGAACTGGTAGACGCGCCGGATTCAAAATCCGGTTCCTTCACGGGAGTGCCGGTTCGATT
>JAUWSG010000187.1 GCA_030610155.1 Gammaproteobacteria bacterium | reverse complement strand
TTCCAGAACAAACCCACGAGGACGAGTGTGTACACGACGGCCCGTTTATAATCGAGTCCGAACCACTGGACCAGCCAGAGTGTGACGAACAGCCCTGTTCCGGATGTCAGTGATCCATTGAGTATGCCTATTATGAAAAGGATTAAACCACCGATGATGAAGCCTGATAAGTTTCGATGTGCTGGTTGATGAATTTGCCCCAGGGACGGCTTGAATACAGAATAAAGACCTAATCCGGCGGTTAAAAAACCAAGCGCAATTTCAGCGTAACGATCCGGGACTGATAATATCAGGCTGGCGCCTATAATGACGCCGGGCAGACCAGTGGCCAGCATAAACAGTGCAAACTGGCGTTCCAGAATATCTTCTTTAAGGTTGCGGATGGTCGCGCCCAGACCCAGGGCGACACTGGCGACTTTATGGGTTGCCAATGCAATTCCAAATGGTAGTCCTAAAAACAGCAGTGCTGGAAACTGGATGAGGCCAGCTCCACCACCGGCAAATGCAGAAAAAATATTCGCGACGAGGGAAATGAAAAAAAGTAAAACTTGATTTAACCAATCTATTTGCAATGCTTGTGAAGACCAGTTTAAAAAGGTTATTGTTCAGGCGCGTTTGATAAGGTCATGGTATGCCCATGATTGAGTATCAGTTGTCCCCTATGATTAATGTGCCGACACCTTCATTGGTAAATATTTCCAGAAGCACGGCGTGTTTGACACGTCCATCTATTATATGAGCAGTATTGACACCGTGTTTTACGGCTGAGAGGGCGCACTGGATCTTGGGTAACATACCACCATGAATGGTACCGTCGCTAATCAAGCTATCTACTTCATGACTTTGTAATCCGGTTAATAAATTTTCGTGTTTATCGAGTAAGCCGGGTGTGTTAGTCAACAAAATCAGTTTTTCTGCATTCAGGGTTTCAGCAAGTTTGCCCGCTACCAGGTCAGCGTTTATGTTATAGGACTGGCCATCGTTGCCAACGCCGATCGGCGCAATGACAGGAATAAAATCTCCCTGTATTAACATATCCACCACTGAGGTATTAATATTTTCAACCTCTCCGACATGACCAATGTCGATAATTTCAGGTGTTTTTAATTCGGCAGGCAATTCGGACGCATTTTTGGTGAGGACAAGTTTTTTTGCTTTTATCAGCGAGCCATCCTTGCCTGACAGACCCACTGCACTGCCACCATGGAGATTAATCAGGCTGACGATATCCTTATTGACCAGGCCGCCTAACACCATTTCAACAATGTCCATTGTCTCTTTGTCAGTGACACGCATGCCCTGGACGAACGTGCTTTCCTTGCCTACTTTTTCCAGTAAATCACCTATTTGCGGGCCACCACCGTGGACGATGATTGGATTCATGCCAACCAGTTTCATCAGGACAACATCGCGCGCGAATCCACTTTTCAGATTTTCATCCACCATGGCATTACCACCGTATTTAATCACAATGGTTTTGCCGGAAAATCGTTGAATATAGGGCAATGCCTCAGTCAGTACATGGGCAATGTTCATCGCATTGGAAGCAGGTATAGTCATTTTCAGTCATTTAACGAGTTAAGATTGAATTTGATTATAAACCGATTTGTGCTGAAAATAACAATATTAACGGAAGTATTAGAAAAACCCGGCAGTGCGAAATAGATCAGGCGCCCGGGCCACTGTTTTTGATCGTATGGTTAATACAGGACGCCCGGGTTGATTATGCCCTTCGGGCGCTGGCGCGCCTTGATTGTTTTGCAGATTTGCCGGGTTTGTTTTTCGATGCCCGGGTTAATTTACGGAATTGCTGGATTAACCTGACTTGCTCTTTGGGAACATTAATATGAAACGTATTGATCATGCCATTTAAAGACAGGAAAATTGTTTTAATTGCAGTAAATAACACCGCATCACTTTTGCTCACGTCAGGATGAATCAAACCTAAAAGAGATTTTTTGGAGGTATGCCCATTCCAGTATTGTTCGAGTTCATATGCTCTGAGGTAATTGCAGCCGGGTAGCAAGGCAAATATGGAATAATAAATCTCTTGTAGTCCGGCTATTCTGGCAAGTTGCTCGGTAGTGAGAGGGGTAATGTCATGTGTTTTTTCTGACGGTTTAACCAGGCCGTTTAATGAACTATTGATAATTTTTGCCAGGCGTGGTTTTAGCGATTTCTTGAGCTTGTACGGAAGATCATCATAAGCAATGGAAAGTTTTAATCGCTGGGTATGATCATCTTCGATGAACCGGGTCGCAATTTTTGGATCTTTAGACATCGCGGCAAGTGCAAACATGGCTTCCATCATGCTGCGCAACAATGTCTTACTTTCCTGAATCATTTCCCGCTCGACGAGGAGCAGAACACCCTGGAAAGTGCTGAGTATTTTTATATAAAGTGACGCCGCCAGTACCTGCTGCGCATCGTGTGAATCGATCTTGATACCAAAAAGAATCGTTTGGCATAGCTGATCGATCTCATCACTAAGAGAATACCAGGTCACTTCTTGTTGTTGATTTTTTTTCTTCTGACTACCAAGGAACTTGCTGAAGAAAAATCCTTTTTTTGACACGATAAATCCACCCTTGCAAATTTTTGGTCATACGACCATATCTGTATGTTATTTTTTTAACTGGTTTTTTAAAGTGAAGACTTTACCTGCCTGAACATTCAGTTAAGGCATTAGAGTCTGTTTCACATACTTCGCCAGATTATAATTATTAGATTTTTTATACAGATAAGAGACCGGTTATCCCCATAACCCTCAGCCCACACATATATAGTACGGGAACTGATGAGGATCACGCAATAGTCAGTAAAATTAATAATTTATGACCATGATCACTATTTTGTATTATGTAAAATACTAATATGGTGAGATTATATACAAACCCTTGTAAAGAATAAAGGTAATATTAAATAATATTAGAATATCAATCACTTAAGAGTCTTCTTTGACTGGAATCGGCGGAGGCGGCGGTAAGCACAGCGTATGCTGAGAGCGTCAGACGTTATGAGATCGAGTCTAAGCGAGTGCTTATTTTGTCAGCTTTTCTTTTATGGCGGCCAGTTGTTGGTCCAGTTCCCAGCGCAGGGTTTTATTGGCAAACTCCAGCAGGGGGAAAATTCTAGCTATGATGTTATTCAAGCTGGGTATCAGGCTCTTTTCATTACTTTTCATCAGCGCCAGTGCCTGATTGATATCGGTGATCTCGGTAACAACGGCATCAATAACAGGTGCTTCATGCTCATCTCTGGCGATGAGTCGGTTACCACCCGCATTGAGTGCGATTTGTGCACGTTTAATTGCGTTATTAAGGAAATCTTTTATCGTTTCAATATTGCTCTGGCTCAGACTTGTTAAACCAATACTGGCCGTGACGGCAATTGAAACATTCGTCTCTGAAATTTCGGTTGCAGCAATATTGTCTTTAGCACGTTCGCATAATGTCGCCGCTTCCAGTTGTCGGGTGTTTGGTAGAATTAATGCGAATGTGTAATCACCTACTCGTGCGACGGTGTCTTCTGTTCTGACAGTTTGTTTCAGGTTATTTGCGACACTGACAAGAATTTGTTTTGCAATCTTGTTTCCGTGTGTTTTCATCAACTCTGGAAAGTTATCCAGTGTAAGCGCAATAATCGACATATCACTGTTATGCCGTTTTGCAAATGCCAGGTCCTGCATGCCTCTTTGATAGAAGTAGCGTCGGCTACTGACCTGGGTAAGGGCATCGGTTGTAGCTTCTTCAGTCAGTTTACGAGACGTGCGGTCTGCCTTCGCATAAGCTCTGACACGCGCCAGTAATCGTGTTTTATCTGGCGGCTTGACAATAAAATCGGTTGCGCCTGTTTTCAGGGCTTTTTCCCTGACATGGTCATCTTCTGCACCGGTGATCATAATGATCGGTATGTCCTGATACCGGGGCGTTTGGTGTTCGCGAATGCGTGTAATTAAATCATAACCATTAAGAACGGGCATATCCGCGTCGGTAATAATGACCTGGATAGCATCGTTGGCCAGCAGGGCTTCCCAGCCTTGTTCACCGTCAGCGGCATCGATGATATTAAATTCTTTTTTAAGTATTCGGCCGATAGAGACGCGAATCATGCGCGAGTCATCAACAATCAGCACCCAGGGTTTCTGATCTTCATTAGATTCCGAGGGGTTGTTATTTGCCGGTGCTTGAATTTGTGTATTGGTCGCCATTCAAAAGCCTTTTTAGCTTGTGATCTAATTCTTTATCGGCTGGAGAAACACAAAGATTAGGGTAAAATACCCTATATATTCAATGGATTAGGAGGAGAAATAGTCTTTGGTGCCATGTGCTGAGATGGCGGAGCTGATACGGTCTAATGCCAGCACGTAGGCGGCTGTTCTCATATCGACATTTTTCTCATTTTTGATGCTCCAGACATTGCGGGTCTCTGGCACGATGATGGATTCCAGTCGATGATGAATTTCATCTACATCCCAGTAGAATCCGGCTTTATTTTGTACCCACTCGAAGTAGGAGACGGTGACGCCGCCAGAGTTCGCCAGAATGTCTGGAATTACGACAACGTTATTTTTATTTAATATCTCATCCGCCTCGGGCGTGACGGGCCCATTGGCCATTTCCATAATAACTTTCGCCTTGATATTGTGTGCATTTTGATCAGTGATTGCCCTTTCCATCGCAGCGGGAATGAGTACGTCACATTCCTGCAAGAGTAATTCATTATTATCCATCTCTTTACAGGTGCCATTCGTCGGTGCGCCACATACCGTACCCACAGCCCGTTTATGTTCCATTACTGCCAGTGGATCCATGCCATCAGGGTCATAAATAGCACCCCGGGAATCGGACAGCCCGATTATTTTATAACCGTCACCATGTAACAAACGCGCGCAATGGTAAGCGACGTTGCCGAACCCCTGCAGGATGATGCGGGTGTTTTCAGGTTTTAAATGTAAATCAGACTCCAGATGACGTAATACCAGATAACCGCCCCGACCTGTAGCATCTTCGCGACCGAGTGAACCACCCAATGCCAGTGGTTTACCCGTAATCACGGCGGGACTGGGTTGTCCTACCATTGCGCTATATTCGTCGGCCATCCATCCCATCACCATGCTGTTGGTATACATGTCAGGCGCAGGGATATCACGCTCGGGCCCGATAAAATGGGCAAATGCTTTTACATACGCGCGGGAAAGACGTTCAAGTTCTGATCTTGAGAGTTTATTCGCATCAACCGAGATGCCCCCTTTAGCACCGCCATAAGGTAAATTGGCGACCGCACATTTAAATGTCATCCAGAATGCCAGGGTCATCACTTCATCGATATTGACGGCCGGATGATAACGAATGCCACCTTTAGTGGGCCCCCGGGTATCATCGTAACGACAGCGAAAGGCTTTAAAGGAGCGACGAGACCCGTCATCCATGCGCACTAATAAACAAACCGATAGTGTTTCTTTGGGGTATTTAAGTTTATGCAATACATCCGGATCGATGCTTAAATATTCTGCTGCCATCGCCAGACGTTCACGGGCCTGGTCGAATAATTTTGTAGGGCGTCCCACTTTATCCCGCATGGTTTATCCTGATGATGTTTAAGGAACCTCAGATTCAATCAGAGGCTATTTAAATATAGGTAATTAATCAATGATTATCAAAC
>JAUWSG010000231.1 GCA_030610155.1 Gammaproteobacteria bacterium | reverse complement strand
GAAGGCCTGGCAAAGAAAATTGTCGATGAAGAAGTTCCCGAAATACTGGCGGAGAGTGTTATTTATTCACTCGACCTGGGAGCGTTGCTGGCCGGTACCAAATATCGTGGTGACTTTGAAAAACGCCTCAAATCAGTGCTGGCCCAGTTGGAAAAAGAACCGGGCAGTATATTGTTCATCGATGAGATCCACACCATTATCGGTGCGGGTGCCGCATCGGGCGGCGCAATGGATGCGTCCAATCTGATCAAGCCTGTTCTTGCCTCTGGTGAACTGAAATGCATCGGCTCCACAACCTATCAGGAATACCGCGGTATTTTTGAAAAAGACCGCGCACTGGCGCGTCGTTTTCAGAAAGTGGATGTCAGTGAACCTACCATCGAAGAGAGCGTGCAAATTCTTGAAGGTCTGAGACCTAATTTTGAAGCACATCACAATGTAAAATATACTCATCCGGCGTTGCGTACCGCAGTAGAGCTTGCAGAGCGTTATATTAATGACCGTTTCTTGCCGGACAAGGCGATTGATGTCATCGATGAAGCAGGGGCTAACCAGCGTCTGCAACCGGCATCAAAACGTAAAAAGACCATTGGTGTGAAGGAAATTGAAAGCATTGTGGCGAAAATTGCGCGTATACCGGCCAAAACGATTTCCAAATCGGATAAAGACTCATTGCGCACGTTGGAGCGGGATTTAAAACTGCTTATCTTCGGGCAGGATGAAGCTATTTCGACATTAACAGCCGCAATGAAAATGTCCCGCTCAGGCCTGGGCAACATGGAAAGGCCGATTGGCTCATTTTTGTTTTCCGGACCAACCGGGGTAGGTAAAACAGAAGTCACAAGACAGTTGGCGAAGATATTATCGATCGAGTTGATTCGTTTCGATATGTCCGAATACATGGAACGCCACACGGTGTCACGTTTGATCGGTGCCCCACCGGGTTATGTCGGCTTTGATCAGGGCGGATTATTAACCGAAGCCGTCACCAAGCATCCTCATTCCATCATCTTGCTGGATGAGATTGAAAAAGCCCATCCGGATGTGTTTAATTTGCTATTACAAGTGATGGATCATGGCGCATTAACAGACAACAATGGCCGTAAAGCGGATTTCCGTAATGTTATTCTGGTGATGACCACCAATGCCGGGGCCGATCAAATGAGTCGTCCTTCTATCGGCTTTACCCAGCAGGACCATACAAAAGACAGCACCGAGGTTATCAAGAAAACCTTTGCGCCTGAGTTCAGAAATCGTCTGGATGCGATGATTCAGTTCAAAGCACTGACGCCTGAAGTGATTCAACATGTTGTTGAAAAATTTATTTTTGAACTGGAAACACAGCTCGAAGAAAAGAATGTCACGATTCAGCTTAAACCTGATGCGAAGCAATGGCTGGCGGAACATGGTTTTGATCCGGTCATGGGTGCCCGTCCGATGAGTCGAGTGATTCAGGAAAATATCAAGAAAAACCTGGCAGAAGAAATCCTGTTTGGCGAACTGAGCAGCGGTGGCCATGTCATCGTCGACGAAAAAGATGGCGAACTCACGCTAGAGATACAGAGCAAGGTTGAGGTTCCGCAGACTTAAGAGCTTAAGGCCAAAAGACTATTTACCACGGAGGTCACAGAGAACACGGAGAAAACATTTTTTTGTTTTAAAAAAAGGGCGCACAAATGCGCCCTTTTTTATTGAGCTTGTGATTCAGAGAAGGGTGGTACTTATTTAAAGAAACAATAACCCAAACACCCGTCATTCCAAACAATAAACAAGACACTCGTCATTCCGGCGTGATTCTAGCCGGAATCCAGGGGTGAGAAAGGTAATGATGACAATGCTGCGGTCAATCTGATTCTGAGTGATGCTCAACGTACAGTGAATTGTTTTACATCGACTGGATTCCGGCTAAAGGCATGCCGGAATGACGGTAAATTACTGGAATCGTAGTAGGTTGCCGGAATGGCGGTAGATCAATAATTCATTCTTCCCCGTGCGCCCCGTGTCAAAACAGGTCTTGGGTCTCGGTCTTACCGATTACGATAAGTAATACGACCCTTGCTCAGATCGTAAGGAGTGAGCTGTACGACAACGGTGTCGCCGGTCAGGATACGGATGTAGTTCTTACGCATTTTCCCGGAAATGTGGGCCGTCACAATATGACCATTTTCCAGTTCAACCCGGAACATCGTATTGGGCAGGGTTTCTACAACCGTGCCGTCCATTTCAATATTTTCTTCTTTAGCCATTGAGTCTGTATACAACCTTTAATTGGATAAACTTCAGGCCGGAATAGTGCCTGAAAACCACTTATTATACAAAATTATATTCATATATAGAACTGCGGGCGGGTGTCTGTTTTACAAACAATAGTAAAACCCAGACAAAAAAACGCCCTAACTAGTAGGGCATTATAACCATCTCATTCTTACGAATGAGCTTGAGTACTGGTTTAGGAGGAAATCGCGTGTTTCCAGGGGCTATCAGCCCAGGAAACCTGTGGTCTTACCACGTCCTGATGTAAAATGATCTCCATACCCAGCAACTGCACCATGGATTCGATATCCGTAGGGTCTGAAAGCTGCTGCTTCATACATTCATAATGCGTGTAATTCATGTACATAATATTCGGGCTAAAGCCAAATTCATGCTCAAATTCATTAGCCAAACTATAAATCACATCCAACATATTGATACACCTTTACTAATAGAACCCCTCGTTCTCACGGCGAAGTATCTTGTTTATAGGAATTTTTCTTGTGTCTTGCCTTACAACTAGCTTATCGGCGGGGTAGGGTATAGCTTTATGGTAAAAAAAAGAAAAATTAGGCGTCGTAAATGATTGAAATAAAAGGGGAAGTGTTATTGGCGCAGATGTTTACGTTAGATATCAAGTGCTTCCCAAATAGCGTGACGGAAACCCTCCGCCGGGCGGTATTGGGCCTTGTAACTCATCTTCTTACAGTCCTTTATCCAGTAGCCAAGAAAGACCCAGGGCAGTTTCCGTCGTCGGGCTTCCTCGATTTCCCAGAGGACGGCATACACGCCGAGGCTGCGTTGCGGTAAATCAGGATCAAAAAAGCTGTAAACAGCAGACAAGCCCGATTGCAATTCATCAACGATCGCCACGGCCACGAGTTTTTGCTCCAGCCAGAACTCAACAAACACGGTCTGAGCCCAATCGCTGGTCAGGAAGGACGTATACTGAGCCGGGTCGTCATAAGCCATCTCGCCACTGCTGTGGCGTGTGGCGATATAACGTTTGTAGAGCTCGAAATGTTTTTCATTATAAACCGGCGCCACCTGCCGTACTTGCAGATCACTGTTCCTGGCCCAGGTCCGTTTTTGACTGCGGCTGGCCTTAAACGCGTCAACCACCACCCGAATCGGCACACATTCATCACAGTGTTCACATTGGGGTCGATAGACATTTTCACCACTGCGCCGGAAACCATGTAATGCCAGCGCACTGTAGGTCTGCATATTCATTCTGGCATCCGGGTCTGCAAACAAAGTAGACGAGAGCCGGTCTGGAAGATAGCTACATTCGCTTTCAGGCGTGAGAAAAAAAAGCAGGTTTTTTGAATTTAGATTTATCGACACGAGGCTGGTTTTGAAACAGTTATAAGGTGCAAGTTAAAAGTGACAAGCTAAAGGCACGATCACTTGGCTGACGTCTGACCATTGATGACCTTACGTTGTCTTTGCAATTCAATCAAAGAACTAATGAGCTTATTGTCCAGCGACCAGGGGATATCCTGTCCCGCCACCTTGGTCCAGTGTTTTATCAGTTTAATATAATCTTCGCGCGGAATCTCGGTTGCGCCCAGGCTTTGTAAATAATTTGAATGTACCTGGCAATCAAT
>JAUWSG010000024.1 GCA_030610155.1 Gammaproteobacteria bacterium | reverse complement strand
GCCCGGAGAGACTCTGACCTTCAATTGCCTCAATATAAAAACAAAGCCCCCAAATCAGCAAACTTGCACGCTTATGTCTCGAGAGGGCAGGACGCCCGTAGAGACACTGACCTCCAATTGCCCCAAGGTCCAAAAACTAAACCCCCCAACCTCCAACCTTCCACGCTTATGTCTCGTGAGGGCAGGACGTTTGTTTACGAACCTATAGTTGGCCATGTAGTAAGTGTGGCCGCTAATAAGCCAAAGCAGGCGTCCAGCGGGATACTCACGGAAGACTGGTTTATACTGATTGCAGACATTTGGAAACATTCTATGTTATGTCTGCTAACGACCCAAAGCGGTTATTCACTAATTGTAAGTGAACGACCGGTTAATACTGATTGCGGACATTGCGATAACTGTAATGATAGATAAATTCATAACCAAAGCAGACATTGGGATTGAAGACAAAACTCTCCATGACTGATCAAATAATAGTCTGCGGCTGTATATTACGATATACGAGCCAGCCGTATAATCACCTGTTAGGCAAAATCGTTTATTTAGATGTTTAATGAAAAGAAGGAGTATTAGGCTATGAGCAACAAGGAAATTGCTGGTTACACCTACGGGACAGATGCAGTGGCCAAGTCCCCACTATCGGCGGATGATCTTGAACTCCTCAAGAAAACCGTACTCTTCACGGAGGAGGACGAGAAATATCGAAGGATGGCAGGCGAGGTGCTTTCTGATCAGGTCGAGCATGTGCTCGACGTGTGGACTGGTTTTGTCGGGTCTAACCCCCACCTTGTCTACTACTACACTGGGCCCAACGGCCAACCCGACAAGAACTATCAAGGAGCCGCTCGCAAGCGTTTGGGTCAGTGGCTTATGGACACCTGCAACCGCCCCTATGATCAGGACTGGTTGAACTACCAGCACGAAATCGGCCTGCGTCATCACCGAACCAAGAAGAACCAGACCGATAATGTTCAGTCTGTCTCGAATATCGGCTTTCGTTACATGGTTGCATTCATTTATCCGATCACGGCTACGATCAAGCCCTTCTTGAAAAAAAAGGGGCACAGCGCGGAGGAGGTTGAGAAGATGCATCAGGCCTGGTTCAAGTCGGTGGTCTTGAATGTTGCGTTGTGGAGTCAGCCATTCGTAAGAGATGGCGACTTCTAGTTCTATACAGCATGACGCAAGAACCATTCAGCCATCGGTTAATGCCTAACTACACCATTAACGCGGACAGTGAAAAGCGGACTGCCTTCGTCGCCCCGCTTTTCACTGCCGGTTATGACGTGCGTTATTGAATGTCCGCTTTTGGTAATGTAAGTGCATTATCGCTGTAATACTCGAATGACCGCTTTCGCTGCAAAGCAGACATTTAAGTATTAGATAGTGAATGTCGACTACTGGCTGGTGCAGATAGCTGACTTCCACGAAGCAGTATATTGAGCTGGCGAAAGAACGTTTTAAATTACTCCGCGGGAGGTCAAAATGAGTAAACAAAAAACAGTGATTAAACCAACTGATAACCTGTTTCAAAAATTAGGATTTGATGATGCTGAAGCGGAGAACTTGCGTATCCGGGCGGTATTAATGACCGCGATTAAACGGTATATCGCTGATCATAAAGTTACCCAGTCAGAGGCGGCAACGCTATTTGATGTCGCACAACCCCGGATCAGTGAAATAAATCAAGGTAAGATTGAATTATTTACTGTGGATAAACTCATTAATATGTTATCCAGGGTACATTACCAGGTAGATATCACGGTACGAGATAATGCCACGTAACCATTAACTAAGTTATAAGAAAAGGTAAGGCACACATTTTATTGTCCAATGAATTCAAAGTAAGTAGGTGCATATCATACACCCTGCAACAAAAGTATTAAATTCGAGTGATGGGGTCAGGCTTCCCATTCCCCACAAATAGAACATCCTGTATGGGAATTCGGAGGCCTGACCCCAGTTACTTTCTTGTCATCTTTTCCTTTCTATCCCCTGGATCCCGGCTAAAGGCATGCCGGGAAGACGGGTCAATCAAGATTATTTTTTGTTTAAAGCCCCGATTGTTGATAACCAAGTGTTATTCAACGGCATTTTACTGCGATAATAAATAAATCAGATAGATATTCAACGCAGCGAGCAACAAGGAAAAACCCTGCCAGAAAGCAAGCGGATTTCTTTTTAAAAGAGGTTCATTAACCAAATAATTGTATGTATTTTCGATGCAAGATTAAAATTCATAAATTTTATGTATGAAACCAAATTCACTAAATATAGTCTGATTTATCAAGGCGCCTCAGTATGAATCTTTTGGTCATCATTTAATTATGGCTAAAAAGGTATACAAAATCGGGCGTTAACAGGGTGTATCATTACCTAACATGACGGATGAGAAAATGGATAACATAGCGCTTTTTGCCGGTGGTGGATATTTGCTCGGAATTGTTTTGTTTTTTATCTTTGAGCGCATGGGGTGGCTTTATAAATGGTCCGGGCTAAAAGATCCCAGATCAAAATCTGTCGAACCTGATCAAGACCCGAAAGAGAAGTCGCCATGAGTTAATTTAACAATCACAGACCATCCATTTTGGAGTATAAAATCACTGCAGTATGCTGTTATTACGTTTTAGAGCTTAACGTCCGTTTCTGGCCGATAACAGACGTTCGCAGTCAAACATAGTCCTTTAAATCGGACAAACTATGGTTACATTTGGCGGGCAAGTTTTAGATTCGTGCATACGTCCGAAGAGACACTGACCTCCCATAACCTCAATACCTCTAAACACCCATACCCCTAGCATTTCCCCCCAGACTTATGTAGCCTCACCCTAAAACCACCATTACCATTTTTCCCTGATTGTTCCTAATCAGCCCCATGGAGCACCGATGTATAAAACACCAATAATCACCGCGATATTAATCCTTATGATATCCGCCTGTTCGTCATCCGATGTCAGATCGAATCTACCCGTGCAATACGAAAACAATATCAAGAACCTGGTCGTAACAGACCGTGTCCTGGGTTACGGGAAGGAGGCCGGCGACAATAGTCGGGTGCAAGTGCATTACACTGGATGGTTATACGAACCGGTTATGCCTGACAAAAAAGGCAAAAAATTTGATAGTTCACATGATAGAGGCGCTCCCTTTGTATTTACGTTGGGTAAACGAGAAGTTATTGCAGGTTGGGAAAAGGGCATAAAGGGGATGAGAGCAGGTGGGCAGCGTAGTTTGATTATACCGGCGGGCATGGCCTATGGCGCACGTGGGGCGGGTCAATCCATTCCGCCGAATTCAACATTGATTTTTGATGTTGAGCTTTTGCAAGTGAATTAAACTTAAATTAACGCTAAACAAAATTCATGCTATCTGTTTGAACCGTTATAGGGTGTGTAAATGTATAAAATAATATTTGTGTTTTTGATGCTGGTGTTAGCCACCTCCGGATGTGATGTAATAACAGGTGTCAAGTCCACGCCTGATAAGTACAAAGACCATATCCGGGATATAATCATTACAGATCGAACTATTGGTAATGGTGACGTTGCAGTCGATTATAAACAGGTGTCTGTGCATTATACAGGCTGGTTATATGATTCCTTTAATAGGACAACTAAAAAAGGAGAAAAGTTTGATAGCTCTTATGACCGGGGCCAGGCTTTTTCATTTAAACTTGGTATGGGTGAAGTTATCAAGGGTTGGGATATGGGTATTAAAGGCATGAAAGTAGGTGGGCAACGCAGCCTGGTGATTCCGGCAAACCTGGCGTATGGCAGCCGTGGTTATGGACGATCTATTCCGCCAGACTCTGTTTTGTATTTTGATGTGGAACTTATAGAAGTAAAATAAAGATTATCAATTAGGCCGGTTATGTTTAATGTTCTGGTACAAATGGCAGTACTGATTGTTTGTGGGTCTGTCTGGCGAGCCTGGCAACCAGGTGAGCTGGATGCTGATACCGTCAGGAAGGCCTTGACCAATCTGGTTTATTATTTATTTTTGCCTGCGCTTGTTCTGGATGTGTTGTGGCACGCTTCGCTGGGGATGGATACGTTACGAATTTCCGTGGTGGCAGCCAGCAGTGTTCTGGTTGGCATGATGCTGGGTTATTTTGTTTGCCGGGCATTAAAATTAAATAGAGCCGTCACCGGGGCATTGTTGTTAGCGTCGGCATTCCCGAATGTCATGTATCTGGGTTTGCCTGTTCTGGATGCAACATTGGGCCATTGGGCGCGAAGCGTCGCGGTTCAATATGATTATTTTGCCTGCACCCCTCTGGTTTTTACTCTGGGTATTTTTGTGGCGAAATATTATGGTGCTGATACCGAAAAAGCAGATGCAACTCGAATGAGTTGGTTGGAGATATTGAAAGTGCCTCCGGTTTGGGCGGCAATACTTGCGATTATTCTGAACCAGGCGTCAATAAATACGCCCCTGATTGTGGGAGAGGTGCTGGAATTATTGTCCGCAGCGGTTGTGCCATTAATGTTAATCGCCCTGGGTATGAGTCTCAAATGGAACAAGTTATGGCTTAGCGATTTGCGTTTGATTTTACCAATTTGTTTTATTCAGGTTTTGATTATACCGATGTATGCCTGGTTTATCGCTCAGGGTGTAGGTATTACTGACGAGCTATTGATTGCGGTCGTGCTGGAGGCCGCAATGCCAAGCATGGTGTTAGGCATTGTGTTTTGTGATCGTTTTGGCCTGAATACCACTATCTATGCTGAAACAGTGACGCTATCAACATTGTTGAGTTTATTTACATTGCCACTCTGGTTTAACTGGATGCAAAATAGTCTGCATGTTTTCTTTGGCGGCTAAACAAAGATCTAGCCAGTTGCAGACAGTGTATCCCCTGTATTTTCAGCCATCTTTATGGTCGCGGGCGTCAGCAATACGTCAACCTGTAATCCATTATATTTAGAATGCCCCAGATGAATGCTGGCCCGGTGAATTTCAATTATTCGACTGACAATGGATAAACCCAGGCCGGTACCGGGAATATTTTCTCCGCTTGCGCCGCGGTAAAATCGCTTGAACACATCTTCGCGTTCTTCCAGAGCGATCCCCGGGCCACTATCGGCTACTGTTAACAGGATGTTATCATTTTGTTGTGTAATGCTGACTTCAACAGTGCCATTATCAGGTGTGTATTGAATTGCATTTTCCACCAGGTTTCTTACCAGTATATGCAACATACCCAGCTTGCCATTGACATAGGCTTGTTGCATGGCATGCAGGCTGATATCAATATTTTTATCCAGTGCGGTTGGAGTAAGTTCCGCAATACTTTCTTCTGCAATCAGGCTCAGGTCCGGTTTTTCGTTTTTGATGACATTGCTATCCGGGTCCAGCCGCGAGAGCATTAACAGTTGTTCGACAATATTGGTGGCATGATCTACGCCCGAGATGACTTTTTTGAGGGCCTGGCCGCGCAACTCGTCATTTTTTTCCCGTAGGGCGACTTGAGCATTGACTTTTAATGCGGCCAGCGGGGTGCGCAACTCATGGGCGGCATCGGCGGTAAACCGGGTGATGTTATTAAAGGCTTTTTCCAGTTTTTCGAATAGATGGTTAAGCGCGGTTATCATTGGCCGGGCTTCGGTTGGTATCTCTTCAGTGTCGATAGCTTGCAAATTATCAAATTTCCTCTTTTCCATTTCATGCGCAATTTTTTCCAGAGGGGCAAAACTTTTACCTACCCCAACCAGGATAAGCATGGCAAGTAGCGGAAGTGACAGGCCGAGTGACATTAGCAATCGAATCGCAATGGCGCTGGTTAGCTTGTCGCGTTCTGAATAATCGCCAGCAACCTGGACCTGCAGATTGTTCGCGTTATTTGATACGGCATATACCCGCCAGAGCTGACCGTTATGTTTGTAGTCAGTAAAAGTGTCATTTAAAATTGTTAAGGGCGTATTGGGGGCGTCTTTCGTTCGTACGGCAAGGTGGTAGTTATTGATCCAGATCTGGTATTTAATATGTTGTTCATACTTATGTATTTGTATAGGTATGGGTGACAGACCAGAATGTTCTACAGTTTGCTCGGCTTCCGGAATTTCGCTGAGATACGCCAGTTGTTCATATAGCTCATGGCTACTGAGCTGGAGTAGAACATGAGCAGACTGGCTTAACTGTGCGTCAAAAAGCTCCTCAAGATGGTGGCGTGTATCGTAATAACTGTTAACTGATATGACGCCCCAGACGATGATCGTGAATGAGAGCAATAAAATGAGTAATCGATGCTTGATTGATAACTTCATGCGGCCTTGTCCACAATGTATCCTACGCCACGGATAGTGCGGATGAGATCGTTGCCCAGCTTTTTTCGTATATGATGAATGTGAACTTCGACCGCATTGCTGTCCACCTCATCTTTCCAGGAGTACAGGCTTTCTTCCAGTCTGGTGCGCGATAATACGCGACCCTGGTTCTCAAGTAGTGTTTGCAAAACTGTGAATGCACGGGTTGAGAGGTCGACCACTGCACCTTCTTTTTTGACCGTGTGAGACGCAGGATCCAGTTCAATCGAACCATGTTGCAATACCGGCAGGGTGCGGTCTGCCTTGCGACGTAACAGGGCGCGTATACGGGCATTTAGTTCATCCAGGTCAAAAGGTTTGACCATGTAGTCATCTGCGCCCCGATCCAGACCAATAATTTTGTCATTGATCGTATCACGTGCCGTTAGTACGAGTACCGGGACGGATGTGCCGCTTGCACGTATGTGGTCGAGTACTTCCAGTCCGGATAATTTGGGTAACCCGATATCGAGTACGGAGACATCATATTCTTCTGTTTTAAATGCAATTTCAGCTGTTTCACCATCACGTACCCAGTCGACAGCGTAACCGGCCTGTGTCAGACCTGCATGTAAACCAGAACCCAGGTTCTGGTCATCTTCAGCGAGTAACAATCTCATTGGTGGCCCCTTCCTTTTTAATTATTATTTCAGTTGCTATTGTTATTATTTCATTTTTATTTTCTTATGGTAACGCTAACTGCATAAAAAAGCATCATGCAGCTTGATCGTGCTCATACTTATTTTCGTTTTGACGCTGTGTTGAATAATAGTGTTGCAGGTCAGCAAGTTGATGGATGCCTGCTGAAGTGTCTGTCGATATGTCTTTATCCTGGATTTTGCCGGCATTAAAAGCGGCATCCAGTAAGTCGAGCCCCGCGATCGCACCAAATATCGGGTAAACTGCAATTAGGGGCATAATTGCAAGCCACCCTAGCGGTGCGACGGGACTGACAAAAACTGAGCTGATCAGGAGTACGCCGGTAAGCCCATAGATTGTCCGCAGGACCTTACCCATTCTGATGGCGCCAGGTTTTTCGTGACGAAACAATTCGTTAACCGGGTCCCATGCTAATAATCCTGTCGCGAAAAAATAAACTGCAAACAGGGGGAGTAAAAACAGGATACTCAGTGGTCCGGGAACAGACATACTTATCCAGATAAATGATAAGGATATGGTAATGCGAATAGCTCTTGAAACTGGTGACAGGTTTTCAAAGCGATATATATTAAATGTTTCGTCAGTCATAAATGAAGTCTGCCTCTGTTTATTGGTCCAGGCCATTAATGGTGTGTTGTTGTCAGTAATTAGAGCAAGGGGAGATTACTGTATTCTTACCGATTTCTTAACAAATGCTTAACAGTGCTTTTTTGTTTGATTTAAATTGGAATAACAAGGGCTAAAATTAGTTGTACATAAAAAAGCGCACATATTGCTATGTGCGCTTTTTTTATGCCTGTGTTGTTGCGTCTCAAACGGTATGGTGGTGATGATCAACCGTATCATGTAATGAAACTGCTTCTTTTTGTTTATGACTGAACAGCGCGCTAATGGGGTCCCAGGAAAGCATTGCAGTGAACATCAGGTAGACAGAAAGCAAGGGTAAAATAGCCAGTCCACCGATCGGTCCAGAGGTCATCATTACTGCCCCAATAAAGGCGGCGGCAATTACGACGCGGGTAACTCTTGATGCGTTAGACAGATTTTCGAATTGATTAGTAGTGTTTGTTTGAGTTGTCATGATAAGGCCCTCTTAAGTAAGTAAATATAAATAATGATTGTTGTTTGTTATTGCTTGAGAGTAATTAAAGCAGGTCAATATTATTGTTTGCTTATCGGTTTCTTACTGGATGCTTAACAGTTTTAGTTGCTTGATTTAGCTTTTAATAACAAGCTGTTACGGTACTCATATTTCGTTGTCATGGATGATGCATTTCCAACGAGGACTCGATGCAGCAGGTATATAAATCATTCGGACATAAAAAAGCGCACATATTGCTATGCGCGCTTTTTTTATGTCCGTGTTGCTGCGTCTCAGACGGTATGGTGGTGATGATCAACTGTGTCATGTAATGAGCCTGCTTCTTTTTGTTTGTGACTGAACAGCGCGCTAATGGGGTCCCAGGAAAGCATTGCAGTGACCAACAGGTAGATGGAAAGTAAGGGCAATATGGCCAGTCCACCGATCGGTCCTGAGACCATCATCACTGAGCCGATAAAGGCGGCGGCAATAGCGACGCGGGTAATTCTTGATGTGTTAGACAGATTTTCAAATTGATAAGTGTTGTTAGTTTGAGTTGTCATGGTGGTAGTCTCCTGTTATGTGATTACCTGTTAAATGTTGTTTGTTAATGCTTGAGGTAATTAAAGCAAAGCTATATTAACGTTTCCTTATATATTTCTTACCAGTTGCTTAACAGCATTTGTTGCCTGATTTTGTTTTTGATAACAATGTGTTATGGCCTGTTATGCTTTTGCGTTGCTGAGCTTTTCGGGCTTACCCCTACTGGATTTATTGTTTTATGACAGGCAGTTCGATGGGGGCTTGCGTGTTATTGCAGATATTTACATTACTGAAAATCTTGTTATTAGCGCTTATCTTGATTATTCTGTGTAGCAGTTGATCGGGGCCGGGCTGCGCAGAATGTTATCAGTTACTGAAGTGCCTGCTTCGATGGACTTGAACAGGGTTGGAGTATTTGTATTTCTAATGCATGAATACTCAACGTTAAGGGGATGTGTCTTGTTGCTGTTGGAAAATTAAAAGAAGTGCACAGGGCATTTATTACGAAGCTGTAATGGTTTTGATATTTATTTGCAATGGAGGAGAGTTTTAATGAGTGATAAGAAAGTGAGTCGTTCTGGTTTGGCATTAGGTGCTATGGTCGTGGGTATAGCGTCAGTTCCTGTTACTGCATTTGTTAGCGCAGCGTTGGGGATCGCCATGATGGCTGCGCCAATTTTTATGATTTACAAGGCCAGTTGAGAACTCATAGTCAGTAAATCGTTTTTCTGGTGCGGTGTTATTCCGCCGCACCTTCTATTATTTTCCGGTACAAACCCTGATCTCAAAACCTTAATCAGAACATGTTTTGTTCTGGATTGTTATTCTCTCGCGACTTAACTTCACTCAGTAAGGTCTTGTCGTGTTGTCATTATTGCTTATACCCGTCTGATTGAGTGGTATTGTTTGCGCCAGCGTGTAATTTGTCAGGTAGTTCAGCCTTAATTGGCAGCCGTTTTTTTTAAATAATCATTAATATCAAAAGGTTAAGTGGCCGGTGTGTATATAATGAGGTTAAAGCTGCGGCATATTGCGTCGATAAACACTGTGTGAGATTAACCAACCCGGTAAAACAGGATAGTACAGCGATAGCAATTTATTCTCAGTGATATGAGTACATCAGAATCCCACCCTCAACAAACAATAACCGTTAGCGGAGCGGGTATATCTGCATGGGCGAAAAGAAAAATGGGCCTGGTATTCGGTTTTGGTACTCTGCTTTTATTAATGATGTTCTTGTCTATCATCGGCCTTCTCGGTATGAATTCTATTGAGTCGCGTCTCGAAAATATCGTCAATATTCATATGAAAAAAATCAAGTTGGTTGAACAAATGCATGATAGCGCGCGGGAACGTACGCTTCATTTGCATCGAATGATGTTGTTGACTGACCCGTTTGATCGTGATGATGAGTTTATGCAGTTCAATCATCATGCGGCAAAATTTGCAGCTGCCCGTACAAAGTTTTTGGCTTATCAATTGTCTGAAGAAGAGGTAACTCTGATTAATCAGCAGGCCCGGTTTACACGGATGGTGGTGCCAATTCAGGATAATGTTGTCGACTTGATGGTGAACGATGACATGGAGAAGGCGAATATTATTTTAGTTGAGGGCGTTATACCCTTTCAGGATCGTGTGTTTGAACAACTTGCCCTGTTAAAAGCCTATCAAGAGAGCGCCGCAGAAAGTGTCGGAAACAAGGCAAAAGGAGAGTATGAGTATGCGCGTAACTGGGTATTAATTTTGTCGGTACTGATGGGGGCAATAGGTGTATCGATTGCGGTATTTGTCATTAATAATTTCAGTCGCGCTGTTCGCGAGCGTGAGCAATATCTGGATCATATTGAACGTGACAAGATGGCTTTTGAAGAGTCATCTAATAAGCTCATGGTGGCCAAGGCGCAGGCAGAATTGGCGAATAATGCCAAAAGCCAGTTTCTTACAAATATGAGTCATGAGTTACGTACGCCGCTAAATGCGATCATTGGTTATAGCGAGCTGTTAAAAGAAGAGATACTTGAAGAGGGCCTGGATAAATATAGTGAGGATTGTGAAAAAATTCAGAGTGCAGCAAAATACCTGTCGAGAATCGTTAGTGAGATTATTGATTTATCAAAAATAGAATCAGGAAAAGTTAAAGCACGTTTTGAATATTTTGACTTGAATTCGTTAATTGAAGAGGTGTCTGGCATTATTGCGCCCCTGGCCAACAAGAATGACAATGTATACAGCGTCAATCTCGATCCTTCCCTTGGGTTGATTTATTCAGACGCAATAAAATTAAGACAAATCCTGTTTAGCATTCTCAATAATGCCTGTAAATTTACCAGGCACGGAAAAGTAATGTTATCAGCATATCGGGAAGTGATTGATGGAAATGACTGGTGCACCGTTGATGTCGAAGATACTGGTATAGGTATTGAGAGCAAGGCAGTGGAAAATATCTTTAAGCCGTTTGCTCAGGCTGATGGTGCTGTGATCAGGGAGTTTGGTAGTACAGGCCTCGGGCTTGCAATTGCAAATAATCTGTGTGCTATGATTGGTGGTCAAATAAAAGTTGAGACAGTGGTAGGAGAAGGTTCTGTCTTTACAATTAAATTTCCCGTTGTTGCGTTGGACGAACAGACTGATAGTGCAAGCAAAAAGAATGACAATGTAGTCAGTTTTAAATAAATTGCGCTGTGAATGACTTGTTGTTTCAGAAGGGTATTTTCTTTGCAGTCAGATATCCGTAGTTATTACTTCCCATTCTGCTTTTTTTAGCAGGCAGTTCTTTTCCTTTTAGTTTCCAATCGTACTGAATTCATGTTAGTCAGTGGCCTGTGGTGAGCCAGGGGCGGCGTATAATATTTCTGTTGCTGTATATCTGTTGTTGTGCAAGATTATATTTAGACTTGATTTGAGGTTAATCGGTGCTGGAGTGGTATTCAGAGTTTTTATGGCAGTAATAATATGTAATGTTAAATTTTATACGGCGTAGTTTATAGATAATATTTAAGCGATTGTATGAATAATTTGTTAGAGTATTAGTTAAGATAGAATATTGGGAAGTCATGAAATTTATGAATGTAACTATGCCGAATAAGGCGAATGCCTTGCCGGGTCGTTCACAAAGGATGCAGGTGGCAGAGAAGCATTTTGTGAACAATAACCCGCTTGCCCCCCCGTTTCCGGAAAATATGGCGAATGCGATGTTCGGATTAGGGTGTTTTTGGGGCGCTGAAAAAAAGTTCTGGCAAGTGAAGGGTGTGTTTGTCACGGCAGTGGGGTATGCCGCCGGTTTGACGCCTAACCCAACATATGAAGAAGTATGCTCGGGCATGACCGGGCATAATGAGGTTGTACTTGTGGTGTATGACCCTGATGAGTTGAATTACGAAAAATTGTTGACCGTTTTCTGGGAATTGCATGATCCTACGCAAGGTATGCGTCAGGGCAATGATATGGGTACACAATATCGTTCGGGTATCTATATTAATAGTGATAGTCAAAAACAGGCTGCTGAAAAATCGAAAATGGCCTATCAAAACTTACTCGCGAATGCCGGTTATGGTGATATCACGACAGAAATTATAATGTCGCCTGAGTTTTATTACGCAGAAGATTATCATCAGCAATATTTAGCAAAAAATCCAAATGGTTATTGTGGGCTGGGTGGGACGGGTGTCCACTACTCTGAAGAAATAAGCTGATGTCAGCTATAACACTTTACACAATAGGTCACAGCAATCGCTCAATAGAAGAGTTTCTCGATTTGCTGGATGAAGCAGGTATCAATAGTCTTATTGATGCTCGGGCTTTTCCTCATTCAAAACGTTTTCCTCATTTTAATGAGGATTCGCTGCGCCAGGCGATAGAGCAGGTGGGTAAAGTTTATCATTGGGTCGGCAGGCAGTTAGGTGGAAACAGGCAGGTGGTCATGGGTTCTCCTCATATTGCATTGAAGGATGAGGGGCTTCGAGCTTATGCTGATTATATGGGGACTGATAATTTCCAGGTAGCCGCCATGCAGTTAATAAATATGGCCAGTCATGAACGTATTGCAGTAATGTGCGCTGAACGGTCTCCGGAAATTTGCCATCGTAGTCTGATTGCAGATTACCTGGTTTTGCGGGGCGTACGTGTCATGCATTTGATTTCAGAAGTGGAAGCAAAAGAACATTATTTAAGTGAGTTTGCCAGACGGGAATCATCCGAATTAATATATGATAGAGTTTAATTTGTATAATAAGGTAAACAATAATATGAACAGGTATTTTGTACTCTTTTGGGTTTTTGTTGTTTTTAATGTCAGTTTGTCTGCACAGGCCGGAGTGCCATATGCGGAAAAACCATCTGTTCCTGATGAGGTTGCAAGCAGTTACCTGGCGAGCAGTATTCAGAAAGCAGAGGCCCCGGATGCTGCTGTGGTTAATGTGCCGAAATATCCTGATGCTAAAATCATTAGTAGTTTTGGGGGAGTAAAAAAAGAGAATGGTTCGTATAAACGTTTACCTTATATAGAATTGGTAAGTGCTGGTGATTATGACCAGATCGTGACATTTTATAAGGAAAAACTGACTGGCTGGGCAATTGGGGGATTTAATACGGCCATTTATTTTGCAGAAAAAGGCAGTGTTAATATATTTAACCCAGAGTCAACACATGTCGGCGTGCATGATATCGCGAATTATTACCGGGACAATGAACAAAAGGATTTACAAAAAATAATCCCCGGCGCAAAATCACTTATCAAGATATATTACACTGTAAAGTAATGCTAAAAGTGTTTGTTTTTATTGTGGGTGATTGGTATGAAATGGATTCTGATACTGCTCATTACATTTTCCCTTATGGCTTGTGAGTCACTACTGGTTGATGGTTCTCCCTTTGCCGAAGTGCCGCTGAATTCACGTCTTGTTCTGAAGCAGGAGCTGGAAATTCCATCCGGCCAGGTCGCAGTGTTTCTGCAGGATGGAAAAATCGTGACGGCCGCAGCTGTCAGAGTAAGGCAGCCTAATTGTAAATTTGAAATCAGAACTATCGAGGACAGGGTCCGCAAAGTGATGCCGGATGAATTCAGGATAATCCGTTATTTTCTGGATCGTAACTTTGTATCTTCGGGTAAAATTATGGTTGCAAGTGTTGGTATGGTCATATCCAGTGCCGCCAGTGCAACGGCAGAAGTGTATACAACTGAAATGTTTTTACATTCAGACATGCAGCCAGATGTGCTGCGACTATCCTGTGAGCATTGGGAAGATCCGGCGGATGGGGAATACTTGACCCTTGATCAGATCAAACAGGCTTTGGGGCAGGTTATTCAGTTTAACTAAATGGTTTGTCATTTAGATCTTCCGGCGTGTCAATGTCAGTCTGGATGCCTGGATCATCAACAAATACCGGGGTAATCTGTTGTTGATTGTCCACTAAAATATCCCGCGCACCCTGGTCACTGTCGAGTGCCGCCAGAAGGTGTTTATATTCCTGGCTGAAACCAACAGGGTGACCACGACGGCCGGCATATTCGGGTACAGCAATCGATGCGCCTGCTTTCATAGCATTAACAACCTTGTTTATTGTCGCCGTTTGTATAAAAGGCATGTCAGCCAGCGCGATTAGCCATGCCCCGGCATCCATGGAAGACTTTATCCCACAGGCAAGGCTGGCGCCCATGCCGTTATTTGCATGTTCACATTCAATAACGGTCATCCCTTCATTTGTTAATAATGTTTTTAACTTCTGGTCGCCCGGTCTAATAATAGCAATAGAATTGGGGAGTGAAAATTTTAAATTTTTCGTAGTGATAGAAAGCATAGTCTGGTCGTTTAACGGGTGTAACAATTTATTGGAGCCAAAACGATGACTGTTGCCTGCTGCGAGCAAGATGCCGACTATATTTTTTGGTGTATTCATTAGTGAGCGGATAATAATTTTCTGGTTGCTTTTTTTATCCGGGGCATTAAGGCAGTCCTAGATAAGTTTATTAAGGTGTATGGGTAATTTTCTAACTCGTTTTCCGGTGGCTGCAAATACCGCGTTCGCAACGGCAGGTGCAATTGGGGGGACGCCGATTTCTCCGACGCCACCCGGCAGTTCGGCATTTTTTACGAGATAAATGTCAATCACCGGCATTTCATCAATACGAAGTGACGGATAGTCGTGAAAGTTGCTTTGTTCAACACGTCCCTGTTTGATGGTGATTTCGCCGTGTAACGTTGCAGTCAGGCCGAATACGATGCCGCCCTGGATTTGTGCGATGACAGTGTCCGGGTTTATGACGATGCCGCAATCCACGGCGGCCGTTATGCGATGCACCTTGATGTATTCATGTTTTGCTGCGCCTTCAATAGAGACTTCCGCGACATATGCCACAAAACTACCAAATGATTCTGCTACTGCAATGCCGTGGTAATGGTCTTCAGATAAAGATTTTCCCCAGCCAGACAGTTCTGCTGCAATATCCAGGACTTTCTTATGTCGTGGTTTTTTTGATAATAATTGTTGTCGTAGTTTTAAAGGGTCCTTATTGCCAAGTGCCGCGACTTCATCGAAAAAACATTCTGTGACAAATGAGTTTTGTGAATTTCCGACTGAGCGCCAGAAGCCAACGGGCACGCCCGGGTTAACCATTGCGTAGGAGACTTTGAAGTTCGGAATATCATAAGGAAGATTAGCAGCACCCTCTGTCGAAGTGTCATCCTTGCCGCGAAAAATAATGCCTGCGAAAGGTACGATACGGTGAAGAATTGATGAGCCTGCTATGGCATGGTCCCAGGCGACAGGTTTCCCGTTTTTATCAATGGATGCTGTTAAACGGTTGTATGTTGCGGGTCGATAAAAATCGTGTTGTATATCATCTTCTCTTGTCCAGATTACCTTGACGGGTTGTTTTAATCTGTTGGATATGAGTATGGCATCCTTGACGAAATCCTGCTCCGCTCGCCGACCAAATCCGCCGCCAAGAAAGGTGGTGTGAACAAATACTTTTTCTTTGGGTAAGCCGGTAATCTTTACGCCTGTTTTTTGTGTCGGTTCCTGTCCTTGTGTGGGTACCCAGATGTCACAACGGTCCTTTTGGACGTGTGCAGTACAGTTCATGGGTTCCATGCAAGTGTGCGCAAGGTAGGGTGTTTCAAATATCGCGGCTGTTTGTTGTTTTGTCGATGTATGGTTCATCGAGGCATCACGTATGTTCAAGTTTAGTATTTTTTTTGTGTTGCCACGGTCTATAATTACTTTTCCATTATTTATCGATTGGATAAACTGCTGGTGTATCGAGTCGCTATCCAGTTTTGCATGATCTCCCTCATTCCATTCAATTTCCAGCAAGTCACGACCTTTTTTGGCGGCCCAGAAATGTTCAGCTACGACTGCGACACCTGTTTCGATCTCAAATATATCTATAACACCTTTGATGTTTTTTGCGGTCTGTGCATTAATGTGTTTTATTTTGCCTTCAAAAACCGGGCAACGCACAACCATCGCGGTCAACATGCCGGGTAGTTGGATGTCCTGGCCAAAAATAGCCTGCCCGGTCACTTTTACTTTATTATCTAATCTGGGTACGGGTTGGCCAATGATGCGGAACTCATCCGGTTTTTTTAGTGCAGGTGATTTCGGGACGGGTAAGTACTGTGCTTTTTCTATCAGTTCACCATATGTCAGATGCTGATCGGAAGCACGTTGGTAGACACGGCCTGTTTTCGCGTAACAGGCGTCTTTATCGATGCCCCAGGTTTGTGCGGCAGCTGTTAGCAGCATGTCGCGGGCCACGGCACCGGCTTCACGCATTGCCTGCCAAAAACCGCGTATTGAGGCGCTGCCACCCGTTATTTGTCTGCCGCTTTTAGGGTTTTCGAAATCTGCATGAGCAGGTGCAAATTCAGTGTTTATCATTGACCAGTCTGCTTCCAGTTCTTCGGCGATTAACATGGGCAGGGATGTCATGACACCTTGCCCCATTTCCGAGCTGGCAACATGTACAGTGATCCGGTTATCTGCTGAAATACGAAGAAATGCATTTGGGAAAAAAGCAGCATCAACAGACTGTTGTTCTTGCTGTTGTGCTGTCATCATGTTTTTAATTGTTGTCCGGGGATTATCGCTACTTTCACATCCGCTAAGTTGAATGCCCAGAACAAGGCCGCCGCCAAGTAGAGAAGTTGTTTTAAGAAACTTCCGTCTGTCCTGGTCGATCTGCCTGTCCATGGATTAGGATTTCCCGGGGCTTGTTGTCGAGGCTTTTTTAATAGCAGCTCGAATCCGTTGATAAGTGCCGCAACGACAAATATTACCTTTCATTGCCTGGTCGATATCCATGTCCGTGGGATGAGGTTTTTTTCGCAACAACGCAACGGCAGACATGATTTGTCCTGATTGACAAAAACCACACTGGGGCACCTGTTCATCTATCCAGGCTTGTTGTACGGGATGTAATGTATTTTTAGACAGGCCTTCTATTGTCGTGACCTGTTTGCCAATGACTTCAGCCAGAGGTGTCACGCAGGAGCGGGCAGGTTTGCCATTGATGTGCACAGTGCATGCACCACACAAGGCAACACCGCAACCATATTTTGTTCCGGTCAGGCCAATAATATCTCTAAGGACCCAGAGTAAAGGTGTGTCAGTTTCAATATCAACCTCATATAGTGTGTCATTGACATTTAATGAAGTCACAAGCCCTCCGGTTGGCAGTATGGATACTGTAAACTAGGTGCTCATCCTACCCAATCAAGTGCTGAGCGCAAGTGTTTTGAGATAAATTATTTGTTTGTCGGCATAAATTATTGATAATAGGGGTCGGCAATGAAGGGGATATTAGTGTATGAGTATTACTGACTGGATTGTTGTCATTTTTTGTATCGTATTTAGTTTTGTCTGGTATGGATTTTATTTTGAGTCTTTGCGTAACTTGAAAAAAATACCTCTATTTGAACATCTGGTATTACCAGAGCCGGAGGCATGGCCAGGATTGAGTATTATTATTACCGCCTGTAATGAAGCGGATACCATTGAGTCTGCAATGAAGACGGTTCTTGAGCAAGATTACCCTCAGTTAGAAATTATTATTGTTAATGATCGATCGACGGATGGCACAGGCCATCTTGTAGATGCGTTAGCAAAAACTGATGCGCGCGTAAAGGCCGTCCACGTTAAGCAGCTACCCGGGAACTGGATAGGCAAGGTGCATGCAATCAACGCCGGCGCAAAAGTTGCGACCGGCGAGTGGTTATTGTTCACTGATGCGGATGTCCATTTTCATCAGGGCATATTACGTAAGGCAATGGCATATGCCTTGAATGAAAACAGTGACCATCTCACGTTATTGCCCCGGGTTGATACACATTTATTTTGGCTGGAAACGGCAATCGCCGCATTCAGGTTGATGTTCCTGAGCAGCGCTAACGCATCAAGACTGAATAACCCGAATTCAAAAGCATTTATTGGAGTAGGTGCATTTAATATGGTAAAAAAGTCCGCGCTAAAAAAATCAAAAGGACTGGAATGGTTACGGATGGAAGTCATCGATGACATGGGGTTGGGTCTGTTGATGAAAAATGCTGGTGGCAAAACATCGATGGCTTATGCGGGAAAAGACCTGGGCCTTATCTGGTATCCATCACTGGCAGCAATGTTTAAAGGGTTGGAGAAAAATGCCTTTGGCCCGGGCACAGGGTATCGATATACAAGGCTTGGCTTTATTGTTATTTTTATCTGGTTACTGAATATTGTGCCGTTATTAGCAATTTTTTATACAGGTGTTGAGTATCTGTGGGTTTTGGGTGTGGTGGCGTACGGGTTTCTGGTTTATACGATGTATGTATCAGCAAAAAGATTCAATACACCGTTTATTCCGTCATTGTTTGTACAGCCCGGACAGATCCTGTTTACCTTTATGATGATCAATGCGGCGATTAAATGTAAAAAGCAGGGGGGTATTAACTGGCGTGGTACAATCTATCCGGTTGAAGCGCTAAAAGCCGGGCAGCGAGTAAAATTTTAATCAGATGTTTAGAAACAGGGATTATTGAGTATGAGTGGCAAGACATTAAATTTATCTGATGAGTTATATGATTATTTGCTTTCGGTTTCAGTGCATGAATCTGGTTTATTAACCCGTTTACGGGAAGAGACAGCAAGAGATGATTTGACGCGCAGAATGCAAATAACACCAGACCAGGGTCGGTTTATGGCATTTATTGCAGAGTTAATTGGTGCAAAGCGTGCTATAGAAATAGGAGTGTCGACAGGCTACAGTTCGCTCGTGACGGCGATGGCATTGCCGGATGATGGTTATATCGTCGCGTGCGATATTAGTCAGGAGTGGACCTCTATTGCTGAACGTTACTGGAAAGAAGCGGGTGTGAGCCAGAAAATCGATTTACGTATTGCGCCCGCGCTGGAAACGCTCAAAAAATTGATAGCTAAAGGACAGGACAATACATTTGATTTTGCATTTATCGACGCTGACAAGACGAACTATGAAAATTATTACGAAAGTTGTTTGCGGTTGCTCAGGGTGGGTGGCGTCATCATTCTGGATAATGTGTTATGGGGCGGGGCGGTAATTGATAAAAATGACAATGATGAAGACACCCGGGCAATCCGTGCAATAAATGAAAAAATCTATAACGACAAACGGGTTAGTATGACGATGTTACCGGTTGCTGATGGCTTGACGTTGGTGATGAAGCGGTAGGTCAAAACAAAAAACATTTTACACGGGGGACACGGGGCGCACGGGGAAAGGCCTAAAGAATGTTTTTTAGCCACGGAGGTCACGGAGAAAAACCATTTTTTGTTTAAAGACTTAGTTTTATCATAAATGCTTTTCTCCGTGACCTCCGTGACCAAACCCTAAAAGCACAAAGTACCTTTTAAGAAAATCTTTTCCCCGTGCGCCCCGTGTCCCCCGTGTAAAATCTGGTTTTGTTTCTCTCTTTGTCTTTCCGATGTAAAAGGTCTTAATATCTTATAGTTTTAATGCAGCAACATTGCCAGTTTACGGCGGTATTGTTTTACCAGTTCATGCTCGGCACCCAGTAATTTAAATACTTCCAGAATACCGTTGAGTCCGGCATCATCACGAAATTTACGATCGCATTGCATTATTTCCAGAAATTGTTTTAAGGCTGCTTCATTATCATCCGCAAGCACTTTACTGGCGCCAAGCTGGTAGCGGGCTTCGAGGTCGTCGGGGTGTTTGATGATCAGGGCTTCCAGTTCTGTGTCGGAAGGGGAATTTTGCGTGGCGTTAATGAAACTTATCATGGCGTTCATTTTTTCCGCTTCATCGCTGCTGCGCAAATTATAAGGTAATGTTTCAAGGGTCTCGGTCGCTTTTATGGCATTACCGACAGAAATATAACCCTTGGCGAGATCAAGTTTCAGGTAATCACGTGAAGGATCCATTTCGACAGCTTTGATTAATAATTCAAGGCCCTTTTCCTCGTCTCCATTTTTGATTTCGGCGAGCCCTTTGTCTCTGATTTTATCTGATTCGCGTTCAATATGTGTTTCGATGATTTGCCGGATGACAGGTTCAGGCTGGACCCCGGTAAAACTGTCGACTTCCTTGCCCTTGTAAAACACCTTGATTGTCGGCAGGCTACGCACACCATTTTGTTCGGCAAGGTTCTTTTGTTCGTCACTGTTGATTTTGGCAAGGACAAATTTCCCCTGATATTCTTCGGCCAGTTTTTCCAGAATAGGCATCAGGGTCTGGCAAGGACCGCACCAGGCTGCCCAGAAGTCCACAAAAACTGGCTGTGTTTGTGAGTTAGCAAGCACAAGTTGGTCAAAATCCGCTTCAATGACATTAAATACATGAGGGGTATCGCCCATGAAACTCGTTCCTTTTTTCAGTTTGGAGGTATATCTTAAATAATATGAACAATATCGAACGTTTCAAGGTATGTCTTTAGGTATAAAGCTGCACCTCATAATCAGGAAAAAGACCCGGGGAGTTTGTGTTTGTGAGTGATAATGTTTCTTTGACTGGTCAGAATCTGGCGAAGCAGGATGGTGAAGTTTATTATCTTGAGCATTTTATCGACCTGGAAGATGCAACGAAGTTACATGCGAAATTACTTGAGGAGCTTGATTGGCAGGAAGAACAGATCACCCTTTATGGTAAAGCGATTACTGTACCTCGTCTGGTCTGCTGGTATGGTGATCCTGCTGCGGAATATCGTTATTCCGGTGTACTGCATCGGCCAATACCCTGGACCAGGACCTTGTTGGGGCTCAAACAACAGATAGAATCTGTCTCGCAACATTCATTCAACAGTGTGCTTGCTAACCTTTATCGTGATGAAAATGATTCCATGGGTTGGCATGCTGACAAGGAAAAAGAACTGGGAAAAAACCCTTATATTGCCTCTCTAAGCCTGGGCGAATCACGCTTATTCAGGCTCAGGCATAATAAAACCAAAGCCATCTTCAATCTGGAATTATCAAATGGGAGTTTGCTGCTTTTAGGGGGGAGTCTGCAACATCATTGGCAGCATTGTGTACCTAAAACCAGGGAATTAAAAAGACCGAGGATAAACCTGACATTTCGAAATATTCTCTCAATCAAGGAATGACTCAGTGCTTCGCTGGTTTATGTCCAGTCAGTCGAGTGTTTTTGACTGAACATATGCGAGATTTTTACTATACTCATTACTGTGTCTGATTTTATACGCAATACGCAACTAAATTCTTGTTCGTTACCATTAAACTGGAGCCCTGTCATGAATAATATGCTGTCACGCATCTTGCCAATTTTTCTGTTTCTGCTTATTTCATTCACGGTCATTACGCAAGTGAATGCAGAAGAGAAAATGCTCCCCTTTGCTCTGGGGGCTAATGAAGCTGGAAAATTATCTGACAAGACAGCGGCCGTAAAATCTGCGCTTGAAAAAAATGGTTTTACAATTGCCGGTGACTATTCGCCGTTTGCAGGTATACATATTATTGTTGTCACCAATGAACAGTTGAAAAAGGCCGGAGCGAGTCATGATCGAGCAGGTTATATCGCGGCACAACGTGTCTCCCTGACAGAGCGTGATGGTAAAATTCAGGTCGCGTATACCAACCCGCTTTATATGGCGGCTGCTTATCAGGTGGAAACCGATCTGACTGATGTGACTGGAAAACTAAAATCAGCACTCGGATTTGAGCGTTTTTATGGTCCGGCAGAAGGTAAAACAGTCAAGCAACTCAATGACTATCATTACATGTTTGGAATGGAATATTTTGATGATTATATGACATTGGCAGAATACAGCAGTCATGATGAGGCGGTAAAAACGCTGGAAAAAAACCTCGCTGCGGGTAATACCGGTGCATTTAAAGTATATCGAATTGATATTCCCGGGACTGAGCAGGTGCTTATTGGTGTAGGTATGAAAAAGTATACCAAGGGTGGCGCCAAAGGAAATAAATACAGGGATGAAACCTATATCATGAGCGAAATTGATTACAAGGACATCCGCTCATCTGCACATTTGCCTTATGAGGTGCTGGTCCGGGGTGATGAGATTGAGGCCTTGCATGCCCGGTTTCGAATCGCTATCAATTTCACGGACCTGGCCATGATGGGAGACAATAGTTTTATGAATATTATGTCTACCCCGGGTGCTATAAAGGAATTATTAACGAAAGTCGCTGGTGGAGAAGAGGAAGAGATTTAAGGTTAAGACCAGGTTTTACACGGGGGACACGGGGGACACGGGGAAAAGGCCTAAGAACGTTTTTTTACCACGGAGGTCACGGAGAAAAGCTTTATGGTTTTAGTTCCCTCTCCCTTTGGGAGAGGGTTAGGGTTTTGCACATGGATGTGCTTATATCGCGAGAGGACAGGAGTCCGAAGCGTGTGCGTAGCGATGAGGG
>JAUWSG010000104.1 GCA_030610155.1 Gammaproteobacteria bacterium | reverse complement strand
GTATCAAAACGTATGAGCGTTTGAAAAAATTGGCAGAATCATTATTACTGGCTGGTCGTAGTGTCATTGTCGATGCTACATTTCTCAAGCAGCATGAGCGGGAAAAGTTCATGGCGCTTGCACAAAAATTAAATGTGCCTTTTCATATCCTGTCTTTCCAGGCGCCGGAGTCTGTTTTGCAAGCGCGGGTAATTAAACGGCAGGCAAAAAAACAGGATGCATCAGATGCGGGTGTTGCAGTGCTGGAAAATCAGCTGAAAAACAATGACCCGCTTACAGCCCGGGAATCAGAATGCAGTACTATTATCGACAATAAGCCGATAAATATTGATGACATAAGAATCCTTTAGCTGATTTAGATTCCTAAATTTTGTCAGGCAAATACTTCTGGATTTCCTGGTCAGTCTGGCCCACCAGGTTTTTACCAATTTCTGTGGTGATAGTCCTGGTGATATTGGGGCCCATTTTTTTTCGCAACAGGCCAAGAAATGCCGGTGGTGCAATGACAATCAGTTTTTCAAATTCTCCCTTTTCTCTGTGGGATTCGAGTTGACTGCCGATTTGTTTGGCAAAACCAATTGCCTCTTGCTCCTTGGGCGATACCTTTGTCTCCATAGTGTGGCGTCCGCCATTTCCTGCGCTATCAAAAGTGCGGCCAGGAAGGTCAGATGTTAACTCGGAAACATGTTGTCGGCCTTCGGGGTGCTCCAGTTTTTCCAGTTCGTTTAATATGCCTTTATTATCAATCGAAAAAAACTTTGCCTGGCTAGTATCTGCAACCATCAGCCATGTATTCGGCATGATTTATTCCTCCGTATTATATCAATGTTCTGCAAGACAGATTAAAAATCATTATTCACTGATCTGCAGAAAATATGAATGTCACTAAACGCGTAACCGTTTTTCCTGCTGCTGTTCACGATTAATCAAGCCTGCCAGATCCATTTGTTGTTCAGCGATCAGGTTGATCATGTCGTCCAGGGTGAAAATGCCAACCAGGGCCTTATTGTCGTCTACCACCGGGATGCGCCGTATTCCTTCATGGCGCATACGTTTGACAGTTTCCATTACGCCATCTGTTTCATGGGCGGTGATCAAGTTAAAGCTCATCACATCATCTACCGTGACAGATGATAAATCTGCTATGTTTGGTATTAACTCAACCACAATGTCTCTGTCAGTCAGAATGCCCACAGGAATATTTCCAGTATCGCTGCTCTCAATTACAACGACATTACCGACATGAAAGTCACGCATCAATTTGGCAGCATCAATAACAGGTGTATCTTTGCTGACAATAACTACGTCTCTGGTACACACTTCGCTTATTGTCATCGTTATGTCCTCCAATGAAAGCTATTATAAAAACAACTTTGTTTTCCCAGTTGCATAAATAAATAGCATCCTATATTTATAATTTAGCAGGTTATCGGAGAAAATTCCTCTTCCTGAGGGCAATATTTACCATAACTGTTTCCGTGGTGACGACTGTTCTCGGGGTTGAGAAGTTGACAGATTTGCTTCGCTTATTTAGTTATAAATGCAATTAAGTGTTACCATAATTCTTTTCTATGAATAGGTACTATTACCAATTTATAATTATTCGTTTTGTTATAAGCTTAAAGCATGAGGAAGCCATGATGTCAGTTACTTGTATAAAACAGGGAATCAGATCGCAATTTGTCGCTTTTTTAGTATTGTTTCTGTACCTGTTGTTAACAGCATGCGCCTCTGTGACAGATTTGCCTGGCAGTGCTGGCGAAGTCAGTTTTGTTGATCACGTGGCAGGTGTACCGCCACTTCGGGAATATGATTATTGTGGAAATTATCTTAATGCAAGCAAGGAGGCAATTCTTGAGGCGGCAAAATTTGCCTTGATTAAACAAAATTTTACAATACAAAAATCTGATATCGAAAAGGGTGTTGTCAGAGCTGAGCATGGTGTTTCATCACTTGACTGGAATATTGTCACGGGCATTTATTTTAAGGAAACATCGACAGGTGTTGCGGTGAAAATACTCGTGCGTACTGCGGTCAGTACATCGCTTTACGTAGATGTACGTGCCCAGGAAGGAAATATTACGGCAAAGGAATGGCTGGAAAAAATACTCGAGAGTATGGAGGTGTTCTTGAAGGAGAAACATAATATCAGTACCTCTGCTTTAAAATGCGGGTAGGTTTTCTGTGAGTTACATTATATTGACGATATGAAGATGTTGGAGATAAAAAATGGCGGAATATAAAAATATTTTGGTTGCGATTGATTTCTCTTCTTCTGTCGATGAGATTAGTCGCCGTGCTGTTGCGATTGCAAAGAATGATAATGCCAAGCTAACGTTTGTACATATCGTAGAGTATATGCCGCCCTTCATGATGGGCGATGAGCCTGTTCCATCCAGTAGCTGGGTTATTAATGAAGATGAGCTGGTGGCTAAGGTGAAAACCAGGATGGAGGATCTTCTTAAAAATCTCAATGTTGAATCGGCGGAGCAGGTCGTCAGGGTTGGAATACCCAAACATGAAATTATCAGCATTGCCGGTGAAAAAAATGTGGATCTTATTGTGACAGGCTCACATGGACGTCATGGTGTGGGTTTGTTATTGGGGTCAACTGCGAACAGTATCTTGCATCATGCACCCTGTGATGTGTTGGCAGTCAAGGTCGAGGATTAAACCTAAATTCATCAGTTGAAGCTTCCGCTCCTGCTTACGCCCCTTGCCTACGTCCTGTAGGCAACCGCTTCGAAGCAATGCTACCACTTTGGAGTAATTGGAGAATTGTATTTTTGTCCACTTCATTCTAGGGGTGAGCACGCTACGACATGTAGAGCACGTTTTTTATCGCGTCTGGCGTCGTTACGAATCGTTGCAATAGCTTGCTATTACGCCTCATCGCGCCTAACCAGTCACGATAAAAAACGCACTCTACACGCCGTCCAACTGATGAGTTTAGGTTAAATTGTCGCAGAGGTTTTGTCTTCGATGGTTAAATTCTCTGTAAGGTGATTTGCCAACCAAAGTCAGCATCGTAGGTTATTTCAAAGTCGCGGGCATCACCCCAGGCGACATCAATTGAGTCAATTTCGTCATTATTTTTGACGCCTGCTTTTTCCACCAGATCTTTAAACTCTTTCCAGGAAATTTTATTTTTTGTTGTATCGAGCATTTGTTTTTACAGGCCGCTAAGATATAAAGTCCTATTTGTAACATTTTTTTTGTGGAAATAAAACGTACTAAATAACTCGGGAAAGTGGTGTTTTTCTCATTTTGGGCACAGATATCGTAAAAATGGCTGTATATATAGTCTATTGCTCTGAAGCCCACCCCGTTATTGGCTATAAATACTATTCTTATAATACTCATCCAATGGAACAGAGTGCCCACTATCAGTGACAATTCGCGCATGAAACAAACGTAATTCCCGGGGTTCTTTCACGCCACAGGAGTGTGCAATGACCCCAACTTCACGCACCATATTCTTTGCATAATTTTTTATTCTTATTGCCTTGTTTTCGGGGTCCAGTCCTTTTTGTAAGCGCTTATTGTGTGTGGTGATGCCTGTGGGACAGGTGTTTTTGTTGCACTGTAATGCCTGTATACAACCCAGTGCCAGCATAAAGCCGCGAGCGGAAGTGATGAAATCGGCCCCGACACATAATGCCCAGGCAACTTCTGCCGGTGTGACCAATTTACCCGATGCAATGACCTTGACGCGTTCTTTCAAGTCATATTCATTTAATTTTTCGATAAGCATGGGCAGGCTTTCCGTGATAGGGAGCCCCATGTAATCCATCAGGCTCATCGGCGCCGCCCCTGTTCCACCATCAGCGCTATCAACAGTAATAAAGTCAGGTGCGGCGGTGGGCCCGCGCTTTTTTATTTCGCCAAACAAATTGTCAAGCCAGCCATAGGCGCCAATGACACATTTAAAACCAACCGGTTTTCCGGTTATTTGTCTGACATGATTGAGCATATCCAGAAGTTCATCGACATTATCGATATCCGGGTGACGGTTTGGGCTTATCGAGTCTTCGCCGACGGGGATGTTGCGAATTTGTGCGACTTCTTCGGTGACCTTGTTGCCAGGTAAAATGCCGCCTTTGCCTGGTTTCGCTCCCTGGCTAAGTTTGATCTCAAACATTTTAATGTTTTCAATATCAGCAAGCTCACGTAGTTTTTTGTCGTCAAGCTTGCCCTGATCATCCCGGACACCATATTTCGCTGTACCAATCTGGAAAACAATGTCAGCACCGCCTTCAAGATGATAGGGGGAGAGGCCACCTTCACCAGTGTTTAACCAGCATCCTGCCAGCCGCGCACCTTTGGATAATGCCTGAACGGCCGGTCTGGATATCGCGCCATAGCTCATTGCAGAAATATTAAAGAGAGAGCTTGTAGTGTAGGGTGTTTTACAATCCGGGCCGATTGTAATGTCTTTGATCGGTGTTGAGTCCTGCCCCAATACAGGGAAAGGACAGTTTACAAATAATATGGTACCTGATGGTCTCAAGTCTCGCGTGGAACCAAACGCAATGGTGGTATCTATATCTTTTGCGGCACGATAAACCCAGGATCGTTCTGCCCGGTTAAAGGGTAGTTCTTCACGGTCCATGGCGAAGAAATATTGACGGAAAAATTCTCCCAAACGTTCGAAGACTTCACGCAGGTGTCCAATAACGGGATAATTGCGCCGAATGGCGTGTTTTGTTTGCGTAACATCGAAGATATATAAAATAATCAGTGCCGCCACCGTCAGACCGATGATGAAAATGAACAAAGTGGCCATATAACTGAGTATTGTTAAAATAATTCCAGAGTCCGGGCTGCTCATGGTGGTGACCTGTTTAGTGGGCTAAAGGAACCTCTGATCAATTCTGGGTGAACGGCTAGGTGTCTGAAATCGACAAGTGCAAGGCGCAAACCGCAGGGAATAGCGGGACTATGTCCAAGGTTTGCAAAGCTACCGCGTCCTGCTATCGCCCCTGACCTACATCCCTGTAGGCCACGCAGCAATTGTCGATTTCAGGCGCATAGACGTCATCCACGAATTGATCAGAGGTTCCTTAAATGATAGACGCTATTACAGTCAAAATATTTCAATCTGGCGGATAAATATAAAAGGCCTGTTACAGGTAGTGAAAATTAGTACATGATATATGGGCTTGAGTTAGATTTTATTGTCTATATGATTAATTAAGAGGACAATTATCTATGCCCGGTTCTAAAGCTAATAATAAAGGAAGTCTGTCGTTGCAAAATCTATCGTTGCAAAAACTGTTGTTTTAAAAGAAGTGCTTATGAAAACACACTTGAAAACTATCATAATTTCACTCGTTATCATTGTCGTGGTCTCTTTGATTTTTTATACCGCCTCCAGGAAAAAGCCTGTTTTGGTTTCACTTGGTGTAGCTGAGACAGATATTGTTGAATCCGTGGTAACCAATACACGTGCCGGTACGGTCAAAGCCTGTCGCCGGGCCAACCTGTCTCCGGCGATAGGTGGCCAGATCGCCAAACTTAATGTGAAGGAAGGTGACCGGGTTGAAAAGGGACAGATTCTACTGGAGTTGTGGAACGAGGATTTGCTTGCAAATATAAAGCTTGCAAAAAGCGAGCTGAAAACGGCACGTGCAAGTGCAGATCAGGCTTGTATACTCGCTGAAGCTGCACAGCGAGAGGCTAAGCGTGTTATTGAGTTGGAGAAAAAAAAGCTGGCGGCGGTAGAAGATGTAGACCGCACTGTCACAAATGCAAAAGCAGTGCAAGCAGGATGCCGGGCAGCCAGGGCAGCGGTTGATGTCAGTGTGGCGCGTATTGAGGTTGTTAAAGCCGGGCTGAAACGGACGCAGTTGATCGCGCCTTTTTCTGGCAGAGTTGCTGAAGTAACAGGTGAACTGGGTGAGTTTGTGACGCCATCCCCTCCCGGGATTCCAACACCACCGGCTATTGATTTGATCGATGCGAGTTGTCTTTATATTTCTGCACCTATCGATGAAGTTGATGCGCCTGCGATAAAGGCAGGCATGAAAGCGCGCATCACATTGGATGCCTTTTCCGGGAAATCTTTCAAAGGTGAGGTGCAACGTGTCGCACCTTATGTTCTGGAAAAGGAAAAGCAGGCGCGCGTAGTGGATATGGAGACCTATTTTATCGACCCTGAGGAATACCTGGGTTTGTTGCCGGGTTACAGTGCAGATGTTGAAGTCATTTTAAATGTGCGCGAGAACGTATTACGTATACCCACCGAGGCAATCCTGGATAATAAACGGGTATTTGTTTATCACGCAGCTGACCAGGTACTGGAAGAACGCCAGATTAAAATAGGGCTTTCAAACTGGAAATTTACCGAGATTATTTCCGGGCTGGATCAAGGTGAGCAGGTGGTACTTTCGGTGGATCGCAAAGGTGTGTCTGATGGTGCTTTTGTGAAGCCTGAATCAACAGCGTCTTCTGAGTAATTCATGGCGAACAAACTACGGATTCCAGGATGATTCAACTTGATCATATCGAACGGGTTTTCCAGGTGGGTGACCAGAAAGTGCATGCGTTGCATGATGTCGGCTTAAAGGTTGAACGTGGAGAATACCTTTCAATAATGGGTCCGTCCGGATCAGGTAAATCTACCCTGTTAAATATTATCGGTTTGTTAGACCGCCCCAGTGACGGTCAATATTTTCTTGATGATAAAGATGTCTCTTTGTTGACTGAGAAGGAACAGGCGAAGACACGGCGCGAGAAAATCGGTTTCGTTTTTCAGTTTTTTCATCTGGTACCGCGTTTGACTGCAGCCGAGAATGTGGAATTGCCATTGGTATTGGCAGGCATGATGCCGGGTGAACGTAAACAAAAAGTATCGGAAGTATTACAGGCGATGGGCATCGGTGACCGCATGCATCATCGTCCTGAACAGCTGTCGGGCGGGCAGCGTCAGCGTGTCGCTATCGCCAGAGCAACTATTATGCAGCCGACTGTGATCCTTGCTGATGAGCCTACGGGTAACCTTGACCGTGCCTCGGGTAAGGAAGTGGTTGAGATTCTCGAGCGATTGGTTGATAACGGCTTGACCCTGGTCGTTGTCACGCATGACCCGGAGTTGGGGCAGCGCGCCAAACGGCAAATTAAAATGGTTGATGGCAGTATCGTCTCGGATACATTGAGGAGCGTATGATGTCTTTTGATGTTCACAGTATATAACAGGTAATCAACGTGCGAATAACGGATACTTTGAAATTCTCTTTGAGTACGTTTCGGGGTTCACCTGCGCGCACGTTTTTGATGTTGCTCGCAATGTCTATTGGTGTGACTTCAGTGGTTGCATTAACTGCTTTGGGGGAGGGTGCGCGTCGTTATGTGACCGACGAATTTTCTTCCCTGGGCACCAGTCTGTTAATCGTTATACCGGGGCGAACTGAGACCACGGGGGGATCGCCTTCGCTGTTTATTGGTGAAACACCGCGAGACCTGACGCTTGATGATGCGCGGGCATTATTACGTTATTCATCTATTCGACAGGTTGCGCCATTAAATATTGGCTCGGCACCGGTTTCCTGGAAACAACGGGAACGTGAGGCACCTGTTATTGGTACCACAGCGGAGTTCCTTACCATCAGGCATTGGGAAATGGCACAAGGAAGTTTCCTGCCGGCAGGTGACCCTGAAAGTGCGGGTTCTGTGTGTGTTATCGGGCAGAACATTCGTAATGAATTGTTTGGTGCCAGTTCGGCGCTGGGTGAATGGATAAGAATTGGCGATCGTCGTTTCCGTGTTATTGGTGTGCTGCAATCGGCCGGTCGTTCAATTGGCATTGACTCGCAGGACCTGGTGATCATCCCGGTTGCCTCTGCACAAGCCTTGTTTAACACTTCTTCGCTTTTCCGGATTTTTGTTGAGGCGAAAGACCGGGATGAATTATCCAGGGTTGAAGCGCTGGTGATCAAAACCATAAAAGAACGGCATCAAGGTGAAGAGGATATTACGGTGGTGTCACAAAATGCTGTGCTGGCCACGTTTGATAAAATATTCAGGGCGCTAACATTAACGGTCGCGGGTATCGCATCAGTGAGTCTGGCGGTGGCGGGCGTGTTGATAATGAACGTCATGTTGGTGTCCGTCTCGCAGCGGACCCCGGAGATTGGTTTGTTAAAGGCCCTGGGTGCGCCGGATCGTCAAATTCTTGTATTGTTTTTGACTGAGGCAGCCATGTTGTCCCTGTTTGGCGCGCTGATCGGCCTGATTCTGGGTGAGCTGGGGATCTGGGTCATGATATTACTTTATCCGTCATTTCCATTAACTGCACCCATATGGGCGGTGGTTTCGGCGGTCAGTGTTGCATTGTTAACCGGTCTGGTGTTTGGGGCACTACCTGCGAGGCGTGCCGCAAAACTGGAACCGGTACAGGCATTGAGCCGTCGCTAGTCGATGAAGGACGCCCTATGTTATTAAAAGACTATACACATTTGGCAATTAGCTCGGTTGTGCGAAATCGTTTTCGCAGTATTTTAACCTCCCTGGGTATTGCGATAGGCATTGCAGCCGTGGTGTTACTCACCTCTATCGGTGAAGGCATTAATAAATTTGTTTTGTCCGAGTTTACCCAGTTTGGTACCACGCTCATTGGTATTAATCCCGGGCGTACGACGACACATGGCATGGCGATCGGGGTGTTTGGTTCTGTCAGGCCGCTTACCATTGATGATGCGCAGGCATTAAAAAAAGTACCTTATGCCCGTACGGTTGTCTCCGCCGTCCAGGGAAATGCCGAAATTGAATCACATCGAAAAAGGCGCAGAACAACGGTCTATGGTGTTGGTTCAACTTTTCCGGAGGCCTTTTCACTGTCTGTCGCATCGGGTCGTTTTTTGCCTGATGATGATCCGGTGTCGGCCAGGGCTTTTGCGGTCCTGGGCAGTAAATTACGCAAGGAGTTATTTGGTGATGCCAGTCCGTTAGGCAAGCGTGTGCGTGTGGGCGGCCACCGTTATCGTATCATTGGCACGATGGAGTCCAAGGGACAGGTGCTGGGTGTAGACCTGGATGATGCGATATACATTCCGGTTGCACGCGCACTGGAATTGTTTAATCGGGAAGGTGTGATGGAAATTGACCTGGTCTATTCGGAGCAGGCACCCGTTGATGAGGTTGTTGCGGGGATCAAACGAATTTTGATTGCACGTCATGGCAGTGAGGATTTTACCATTACCACTCAGGAACAAATGATGGATGTGCTTGGTTCGGTGTTGAATATTTTGACGTTTGCGGTGGGTGCCATTGGCGGGATTTCGTTGTTGGTGGGGGGCGTTGGTATTCTGACTATTATGACAATCTCAGTAAATGAACGGGTGAGTGAAATTGGTTTGTTTACTGCCTTGGGTGCGACACGATTACAGATACTCGGGTTGTTTCTCGGTGAGTCAATACTACTTGCGATGGTAGGTGGTCTGGTGGGCCTGGGCGTGGGTTTTGGCGGTGCGCAATTACTGCATTGGTTGTTACCCGCCTTGCCAACACACACGCCGATACTGTTTGTCGTCCTGGCTGAATGCCTGGCGATTCTGATTGGCCTGCTGGCCGGTGTTTTACCTGCCAGACGCGCATCACGTATGGACCCCATAGAGGCATTAAGAACAGAATGAAACAACAGGCTAATGCATCACCAGCGTTGCAATCGTTTTTATACCGGATACACTGGAATCACAATATCATTATATATTAATCATTTTTGAAATCGGTGCTTTCGATCGGGTGAAACAGGCTTCAACTATTAAAGTAAAGTATAGGAGTTCTGTTTATTTCGACGAACTGCAAAGGGAGATAGTTTATGACCGGGCTCGATATCTTTGCGCTTATTGTACTTATTGTTTTGCTTGTGGCCGTGATCGCGATCTGGGCGATCCTCGGTATGCTTCCCGGTAAAATTGCACGCAGCCGGAATCATCCCCAGGCAGATGCCATCAATATGTGTGGCTGGTGGGGTGTGCTAACCATGGGAATTTTGATGCCGCTGGCTTTTATCTGGGCTTACGCCAAACCTGTCGCTAAACCTGTGGATCTGGACGTGCCGACCGAGGTCGCTGGCACAGAGGCAGGCAAGGAGGAGGCCTTATGATCGTTTTTCTCACGCTTATTTACGTCGTAGTACTCTTTCTCCTGGTCAAAATTAAAGTTATCTCGCTCACCTTGTGGTGGAAACTATCGCCTCTGGTCTGGATGATTCTATTGTTTGTTGTGCTGTTTCTCCCCATGCAGTGGGGGGCGCCAGGTGGC
>JAUWSG010000018.1 GCA_030610155.1 Gammaproteobacteria bacterium | reverse complement strand
GGCTGCAGTGGGGAAACCTGCTTGATAGTCCAGCCCACCCATTCGTGTTTCTATGCGATTAAGTATGGCTTGTTGGCAGGAGTCATCCTCCAAACACTGTGCTGTTGTTTTCTCGGTGAACTTGCCATTACTTGATTCAACTGAATTAATATTGGTAACTTGTTCAGTACCGACAGATTGTTTAGTTTTTGACTTTGTTGGCTCAGAATCTGAACACGCTACCACTATAATAAGCAAAGATATACAAACAGTGAAATTTTTTAAATTTTCCATAGTCGTAAACCGCATTAAAACCTCCTTAGTAGCTTGACTGTATCTATATTTATTTGGCATAACGTTTTGCATAACCGGCGTATTTTTCAAGGGCTGAAATTATGTCCGGTCAATGTTTTTGTTAGCAATTTTTAGCAATAAACCCTGACTTAACTTGACAACCAGGCTTCTGCCTCCGCTTTTTGGTCTCTATTAAAAGCCTTAATTTCCAGACCCGGGTACAGGACACCCTCCAATTCACTTACTTTCTTTAACCAGGCCTTATCAGTCAATACGGCAGCGCGGTCAAATTTTTTCATAAGCCCAAACATCGCAGGGAGTCGAGAAAATTCAACTCCAATTGCGCCAAGTGACGGAATATGAAAGTCGATAATTTCATACAGCATTTTTCCTTTTTCAATATTCTTCGACTGGTTCTCTAATTCATCTAACGCAACTCTCATATCTTCCGTGTCCAACTTTCCACTCATTTCAATATCCAAACGATTTGTACCATTTGGTATTACTTTAAACATAAGCACTCCTATTAATGGGTAGCTCGGATAGCTAACGGCATACCTTAACTTTTGAATTCATTATAGCTACCTTATGAATTACTATTGCACTTCAAACTGGGTACTAAGTACTTTTCACTAATCTTTATCCTAAGCTCATTTGGCCAGGGTGACTTTTTTTATCCATTCTATAACTTCATGTTTAGCAATGTTGGGCGTTTCCCGATGCCCTCCCTCGGTTTCCAAGTATTCGCTGAGATGATTATACGGGGCTTTATTATAAGCATAGTGTTTCCCCATCCATGAAACTTTGTCATTCTCACCCACAACCCAATATAAAGCGGTTTTTTTATTCATCTTTCTAATATTTAGAGGAATAATTGCAGGTCCATCCGGCTTGAAATAACTGACATAATTTAGGGCACTCATAATAACCGTCGCCTGCTTTCCCTGGTTCACGTCAATAAATTTAGCCAATTCTTCGCCTCTACCCATATCAATCATATTTTGGGCGCGTTCCACGTTGTCTCCATATATATTTCCACGTGCATTAATATCCGGTAGATGTCCCGGCGCAATAGCAATTACCCCATCAACATCGCTATATCTTGCAGCGTATCCAATTGCTGCGTTTGCTCCAAAACTGTGTCCGCCAACAAAAACTTTTGAGACAGCCTTGTTATGCATATCTTTCACTATTAAATGAATTTCTAACATAACCTCTTCGTAACTCACATCATAGTTTCGTTTCCGAGACCAGGGCAATTCAGGTTGCACAACCCAAATACCAGCCGATCGCATTTCATCAATAAGAGGAGCCACTTTTACGGAGTGTAGCTCCGCCCATTTGGCATGCAGGAATACTACGCCAACAGTAGAGCTAGTAGAGTTGAAATTTTTAGGTGGATCATTTGGAACTGATTCACACCCTACAAGTGCAATACCTAAACATATCATTGATAGATGATGATTTATTTTTTGTAATATCCCTACCATCTCTAGATCCTGTATGACACATAACTACAATTAGGCCCCAATATAGGATTAATTAATTACACCACTTTTGGTGTATACCATGACAATATTTTCACAACCTTCTGTTTGCATTACAAACACCCCCCATAAATACACCACATCAAGGATAATTCCACCAGGCAAAAGTAGCATAAAAATCTCCGTTATATTCACCGCCCTGCTTTATTATTGATCACATCACCTATAATCACTACCACCCATGCCATAATGCTCACCAAAACAACAAACCAATTAATGACACAACAGCTAAATATCTAAACCGTGATGACTTAAGTAAAAATGAGTAATAAACTAGACTTACTCCAATACTCCGATATTTACCTATAATTACGAAGTTACAATCTAATTTTCAGCCACAATCCGCGACAAATGCTGGAAGTACTAAAAATAACAAACCGCCTCATGGCGCTATTAAAAGGAACTTAAGCTGTGGAAACTCTGGAACTCTACACATTCAGCAAAAGCTCAGCCACCTACCGTGTCAGAATCGCCCTTAACTACAAAGGCATCGACTACCAGCCACATTACATTGATCTGACCAAAGGCAAAGGTGAAAACTTCGAGGCCAAATACATGTCAATCAACACCCAGGGCTTTGTGCCAACTCTGGTCAATGGTGACAATGCCCTGCAACAATCCATAGCAATACTGGAATATCTGGAAGAAAAACACCCGACGCCCGCCATGCTCCCGATCAATCTGGAAGATCGTGCTTATGTAAGGGCAATCACAAACATGATTGCCTGCGATATTCATCCATTAAACAATCTGCGTGTGTTGCACTATATAGAAAATGATTTAGGCCTCGAAGTAAAACAAAAACTCGAATGGTACCGGCACTGGATCAGGGAAGGTTTTAGCGCATTGGAAAACTTCCTGCTACGCAATAAAAAATACGGCCAATATTGTCTGGGTGACGCTCCCAGCCTCGCGGATGCGTGCCTGGTGCCTCAGGTTTATAATGCATACCGCTATCAATGTGACATGGATGATTACCCGACGATACGAGGCATAAACGAACATTGCCAGGCATTGGTCTCGTTCCGTAATGCCGCACCAGAAAAACAGCAGGATTTCGTCAGATAAGTATTTAAAGAAAATCGTTTCACCACGGAGGTCACGGAGAAAAGTCTCTATGACAAAAGACCAAAAGCCTTTAACCACGGGTCACACAGGGAAAAGGCGTTAATATATTTTTAACGAAGAAGTTATTTATAATATTATTGTTTTTTCTCCGTGTTCTCCGTGCCCTCCGTGGTAAAATAAAGGATCTTGAGCGAATTCGAAAGATGACGGAGCTGACCATGTCATTACCACGCCTGATTATCCTGGTTTTTGTCCTTTCAGTACTGACTGCTTGTGCGGGTCATGTCACGGTTAATGTCAGCGCTATATCCAGCAACACCGTCGACAGCTTTGGTACGCGTTATGTTTTCGCCAGCGCAATGAGGGATGTTGATACCAAAGATCTCTACTTCCGTGAATATAGCCAGTATTTCGATACTATTTTACAAAAAAAGAAATATATAAAAGTAACGGACAGGCAGAATGCCGATCTGGAAATTAGCTTTGCTTATGCTATTTCTGATGGCACTACCGGTATTTCGGTTTTTTCCTGGCCCATCTATGAAACCTTTGGCGGTGAAACAATTACCATCACCGAACAGACCCGGGGCCCATCTGGCAAACTCACGACGACAACGCGCCAGGTTCATATCCCTGTACGGGTACAACGTATTGGTACCGAGGTGCAAACCAGAAGTTATACCCTGTATAATCGTACCGCGACGCTGGAAGCCAGAGTCATTAATAAGGACGGGAGTATTGGTGATGTCGTCTGGATGGTGCTTATCAGCAGCATTGGAAGCTCGAGTGATTTACGTGGCACCATGCCCTATCTTGCAGCCGCCTCGGCAGAATTTATCGGCATAAACACCGGAGAGCAACGAAAGATTGTCGTTAATCGTAAAGACCCTTTTGTACTTGAGTTGAAGAGTTCCGTCAGGTGACTTTATTGGAAATGACGATTGGCAAGACGGGTGACAAGACATCAACTGACTTGCCACCTTACATAGCCATTATTAGAAATTAGGTGCTTCCGGCTCTGCGTTAAACATTTTAACGCCATTTAATATTTCTTCTTTCGCATCTTCCACTGTACCCCAACCATCGACACGCACCCACTTGCCTTCATCCAGGTCTTTATAATGCTCAAAAAAATGGGCGATCTGTTCCAATAACATAGGTGGTAAATCATCTACGCTGTCCCAGTTCTTGTAAACAGAACATAATTTTTTGGTTGGTAATGCGAGTATCTTTGCATCATCACCGGATTCATCTGTCATTTTTAGTACGGTCACCGGCCGGCATCGTATAACAGAACCAGGAATCAACGGATAAGGTGTTGCCACCAACACATCTACCGGGTCACCGTCAGGGGACAAGGTATGCGGGATATAACCATAGTTACAGGGATAATGCATTGCGGCCGTCATAAAGCGGTCAACAAACATGGCGCCTGTTGTTTTATCGACTTCATATTTAACCGGGTCGCTGTGTGCCGGTATTTCAATAATTACATTGATATCATTCGGTAGATCTTCACCGGAACTGACTCGATCCAAATTCATTTATTATTTACTCCTGGCTTTAGGAAACTCTGATATGTCGTAAACGACTTGAACAGCACAATATCACCACTGCTCGATAATACGCTCTCGATAATAGTGAATCATTATTTTAGCACAGCTTGAAGTGGCCCGCGTTCATCGACGCATTCAGTCACGCACCAGGTGGATTGCCACCTCAATAAATAACAGATATGTCAGAGTTTAAGGAAACGACCGCGGCCAGACGAGCCCGGTTGTGGTCAAAAATCTATCAAGCGTTGCGAGCTAGATATTATCCTGAAACTTATGGACTTCTGAATGGGCAAACTTTGGCCCAGGAACCAGAAAACGGGAAATATAACTAATGGAGCTTGTTACACCTAGCAACATTACCACCCCAATCAATGGGTTATGACTGATACTTATAGTAATACCTGCTGCGAAAGCGATAGCGACAATAATATTTTCCAGTACATTTTGATTCATTAAACAACTCCATCCAGCAAATATCTAACTTAAAGAGACACCACATGATCTTCTCGCCTCCCTTAGCGTCGATTTTGAGTATTTCTTTAAATAAATATAACTCTATAATAAGTCTATTTTTATACAAACTACTTCTTTTCAAACAGGTATTTTAATATGTGGCGAAAAATAATCCTTACTTTACTTTTCAGTCTGCCCATTTGCGCAGTGGTGTTGGCGTCTGATCTTGCCAAGGAAAAAAGATGGGCTGATCAAATCGTCGATTCCATCATGGTTGGCGAAGCACAATGGTTAACGACGGAAGACGGCCTGAAATTTCTCAGTCTCTATACGGAAAATAACAGCGACAACACGATTGGTGGCGCCATCATTTTGCATGGCATCGGTGTACATCCTAATTGGAGTAACGTCGTATTGCCGCTACGCAGTCAACTGCCTGAATATGGCTGGCATACCTTGTCTATACAGTTGCCAATATTACCTAATGAGGTTGAATACAAAGAGTACGCACCTTTGTTTTTCGAGATTGCGCCGCGTATTGATGCCGCTATTAAATTCCTGAACGAAAAAGGCGTTAATAATATTGTTCTTATTGGACACAGCCTGGGATCCACGATGGGCGCGTATTATCTGACACAAAAACCCGATAGCCACGTACGTGCACTGGTTGCAGTCGGCGTTTCCGGTACTATATTTAAGGACAGTGAAAAAGGTTATCTGCAATCAATCACACAGATCAAACTACCGGTACTCGATATCTTTGGTGCCAATGACATCCCGGGTGTATTAGAAACTGAAAAATTAAAACTCCAGGCTGCAAAAAAATCCGGCTCTCAACACTATACCCAGATAAAAGTCCCGGATGCAGATCATTTCTTTGATAATAAGGATGATGAGTTGGTAGAACATGTGCGAGACTGGTTACAAAATAATGCCAGTGGAAAATAACTACAACGAAAACAGGAAAAGTTAATGCCCAAAATGATAAAAATAAAACTATTTGCAGTCTGCATCACTGTTTTGACTACATTAATTGCCTGTGGTGGTGGTGGCGATAGCCTTGGCGGTACTACAGGCGGCACTGGTGGTGACCCTATTCCTGATCCTGGCACAGGCGGAACGGGTTCAAATACGCTGGCGAGTCTTGATTGTACAGCGGCAACTGCGTTTGATCCTGTTGCCTTCGGCTTTAGTACACCAATTGTGACCTCTCCGGACTTAACCATGGTGGGCGACACCAATACCACCGTCATCCTGATGCATGGCAAAACCGGTTCGCCAGCCAGTTCTTCTCTGGCATCACTCCAAACTGATATGGCCGACATGGGTTATAATGTGGTAGCGCCTGTCATGCCCTGGTCAACGAACAGATGGGAAGGCACGCTTTGCGAAGGCATGGCCTATATAAATCAATTGGCGGAGTTAGAAATCGCTGATGGCAGAGAAGTGGTTATCGCCGGGCATAGCATGGGGGGCGTCTATGCGTTGATCTATGGTGTTACCCAACCCAGCTCAGTCGTCAAAGCACTGGTAACGATTGCACCGGGGCATATGATGCATGTTGCAAACCTCTTACAGACGACAACCGCAGCTGATGTGCAAAGAGCCAAAAATCTGGTTTCCATCGGCGACGGTGACATCGTCAAAAATGATTTTGTAACACTCAATTCAGGCGTAATTCAAATTTTAACCACAACTGCAAACAGATATCTTACTTATCATGATCTCGAGGTGGTGCCGAACATGAATTTTGTATTACCGAATATCACGCTGCCCGTATTATGGTTTGCCGGTGAAGATGATCGCTTAACGGCACTGGAAGGCATGGAGGCATTGGCCGCTACAATCACTTCGACAGGCAGTGACTACCAGGCGTTACCTGCGGGGCATCTCGGTGTAGTGGCTCTCACACCCGATCCACTTGATATCTGGCTAATCGGTTTAGGCTTATAACGCACCCTACAACAGCTTGAGTAATTCAGCCAACTCCGGTTTACAGGAACCGCAGTTGGTCCCGGCCTGTAATGTATCGCCGATGGCTTCGACCGTCTTCAGGTCATTTGCCTGTATGGCTTGAAGAAGTGTTTTTTCGCCGACATTAAAACAGGCACAAATAACCTTTCCATAATCTTCCTGATCCGCCGGTGGTGTACCTCTTAACAAGTTGGCCCGTTCTTCAGAGGTAATACTGTCTTTTTGAAACAGGCTGATCAACCAGTCCCGCGGCGGCAGGATATTGCCTGGATAGATAAAAATACAACTGTCGAGACGGTCTTTGATAATACGTGCCGCACGGTAATGACTCCGGGCTTTGTCATAAAACTCGACCCAGTTTTCTTTTTCGCCCGGATGATTCAACAAGGTGTGCGCGTGCTCAGACCAGTCTTGCGGTATCGCATGTCCCGCTACTTCGTAACGCCAGAATCCCTTGCCGCGGGAACGCGCCCAATATTTTGCGTATTTTAATGCTGGCTTATGACGGGAAATCAGAAACCCGTACCAGTTTGCTTGCCAGGGTCTAATTTTAGCCACGCTGTGTTTGAATTCCGGCTGACCGGACACGGGGTCCAATTCGGCCTTGATCAGACTGCCGACACGCGCCTGACTACTGAATTGCTGGTTCCAGTGCATCGGGACAAACAGGGAACCTTGTTGTTGTTTGTCACTGATACGTGCGCGCACATAAATTGATTTATCCAGCGGGCTGGTAATCTCAACCAGTTCGCTTTCCCTGATGGCATACAGGCGGGCGTCATCGGGATGAATCTCAACATAAGACTCTATTGTATGCGCGGACAATCGCGGTGACATCCCGGTGCGCGTCATGGTATGCCAATGATCCCGTACCCTGCCGGTATTTAATACAAAAGGATAATTAGCACTGCATGCACTTGCAGGTGGGCGTGGCTCGATGGCAATAAAACGGGCTTTGTTATCCGGCGTACTGAATCGGGCTTCGGAAAAAAGACGTGCTGTCCCATTCGGTGACGCCCTGGTGATCGGCCATTGCATCGGTGTCAATGCGTTGTATTGCCTGTCAGTAATATCGCTAAGCGCACTGATATCAAACAAACGTTCATTAGCGTTTTCAAATCCTGAAAGACGTGCATGTTCGCGAAAAATTTCAGCGGGTCGGGTATAAGGAAACGCGTCGGCAAATCCCATTTTTCTGGCGACTTCAGTGATAATCCACCAGTCCGGTTTTGCCAGTCCGGGAGGCTCCAGAAAAGGTCGTTGCCGGGAAATACAGCGCTCTGAATTGGTCACAGTGCCATCCCGCTCACCCCAGGTCGTCGCCGGTAAACGAATATGCGCCAGTTTAGCGGTATCGGTTTCACCTACACAGTCGGAGACAACAACTAATTCGCATTTTTCCAGCGCGGATCGCACCTTGTCTGCTTCCGGTAAACTGACCACGGGATTGGTGGCAATAATCCACACCGCCTTGATTTTGCCTTCTGCAATCGCGTTAAACAAATTAACGGCTTTGTACCCTTCTGTTTCGGCCATCACGGGGGCATTCCAGAATCGTTTGACCCGATGACGATGTGTTTCGTTGCCAATTTCCATATGAGCCGCGAGTTGATTGGCCAGACCGCCGGCTTCACGCCCGCCCATAGCATTCGGTTGCCCGGTCAATGAAAATGGGCCCATACCCGGACGACCAATACGTCCGGTATAGAGGTGACAATTAATAATGCTGTTAATTTTGTCCACACCACTGCTGGATTGATTAATCCCTTGCGAAAAGACCGTCACAGTGCGTTCGGTACGGGCGAATAAACGATAAAATTCCTGCACATCGTTTATTGGCAAACCACATTTTGCCGCAACAATTTCGATTGATGACGCACTTTTTTTAGCTGCCTCCATCGCGGCCTGTATGCCACTGGTAAAATTTCCGGTGAACATGGCATTGTGCTCGTCTGCGGTTTCCAGCCAGACCAGCAAGCCGTTAAATAACACACTGTCAGTACCAGGCCGTATGTCCAGGTGAAGGTCCGCTACACTGGAGGTCTGTGTTTTACGTGGGTCAATATTGACGACCATCAAATCTGGATTAATCTTTTTTGCTTTTACGATGCGCTGATATAATACCGGATGGCACCATGCAGTATTACTGCCTACCAAAACGATCAGTTTGGCGCGATCAAGATCTTCATAACAACCAGGGACAACATCTTCGCCGAATGCCCGCTTATATCCTGCCACAACGGAAGACATACATAGCCGGGAATTGGTATCGATATTGCCCGAACCGATGAATCCTTTCATTAATTTATTGGCGACATAATAATCTTCAGTCAAGAGCTGGCCCGAGACATAAAAAGCCACCGCATCAGGGCCATGTGTTTCGATAATTTTCTCAAAGTGGCCGGCGACGGTTGCCAGTGCCTGTTCCCAACTGACCTGTTCGCCAAGAATTTCCGGGTACAACAAGCGTTCATCCAGATAAACCGTCTCACCCAATGCGGTTCCCTTGGAGCAAAGTCGTCCCTGGTTTGCGGGATGCTCTGTATCACCCTTGACGGTCACGACACCATATTCATTCATTTGGGCGAGTACACCACAACCCACACCGCAATAAGGACAGGTTGTGTTGGTGAATAAGTCTTCCTGCTTGGTTAAATCACTATCAGGCATGGGGGTCAAATAAATACTCGTTGTTGATGCACCATAATTGCACAGCGTGGGCTATTAATTCAGAGATCATATTCATCATGTAATGCAGGCATAATCACCGTGGTATCGTGTAAGTCATGTGCAAGCGACTGCATCGATTCAATTTCACCATGCACCAGGAAAGTTTGCGCCGGATTCGCTGTCTTGCGGTGCCATTGCAGCAGTTCATTTTTATCAGCATGTGCAGAAAACCCACCAATGGTATATATGTGAGCACGCACCTGAATGTCTTCACCAAAAATACGTACCTCGCTGGCACCATCGATAATACGTCGTGCCAGTGTGCCATGCGCGGCAAAACCAACAAACACGACACTGGAATCATTGCGCCACAGGTTATGCTTAAAATGATGACGCACCCTCCCCCCTGTACACATGCCGGAGCCGGCGATAATGACAGCACCACTTTTCACCTGGTTCAGTGCCATGGACTGGGCAGTCTCCTGGGTGAAGTGCAGTCCCGGAAAATTAAATGGATCTTTGCCCGCACGAAACAAGTCACAAGTCTGGTCATCATAACATTCCGGATGACGGCGAAATATTTGAGTTGCGGATATCGCCATCGGCGAATCGAGGAAGACCTGCATAAAACGTGGTACCAGGCCCTTGTTAATACCTTCATGCAGGTAATAAAGTATTTCCTGGGTACGTTCCAACGCAAAACTGGGAATAATGACATTACCACCGTGTTGAAACGTATCGTTAATGGCCTGATATAGCTCGTCCACTGAGGGTTCCAGTGTCTTGTGCAAACGGTCACCATAAGTCGTTTCCATCACGACTACATCAACCTTGGGCGGTGGCGTTGGATCGCGCAGGATAGCGCGTCCGCTGTAACCCAGATCACCCGAAAATAAAACCCGTCGATGCTGATTGTTTTCCTGTAGTTCCAGTAAGATACTGGCAGAACCAAGAATATGCCCGGCATCGATAAACGTTGCCTGAATACCTTCATCCAGCACCAGGGCTTTGTCATAGACGGCCGTACGACCAAAATAATCCAGACTATTGAGTGCATCCAGCATGGTATAGAGCGGTTCAATGTCTTCCACGTTATTTTTGTTACGAGCACGTCGTTGTATTTTTCGATTACGCCACCTGGCATCTTCTTCCTGTAAATGTGCCGAGTCCAACATGACCAGTTTAGCCAGTTCACGGCTGGCTGCGGTGGTAATGATCTCACCACGGAAACCACGTTCGACCAGTAATGGAATTCGGCCACAATGATCCAGATGGGCATGAGTCAATAACAGGTAGTCAATATCCGCAGGTTCAAAACCGAATGGCTCATGGTTTTCTTCTACCAGTTCACGCTTACCCTGGTACAAACCACAATCGATCAGAATTTTTTTATTGCCACAACTCAAAAGATGGCATGAACCGGTCACATCCTGGCTGGCACCATGAAAGGCAATTTTCATATTAATAACCTTGTAACTGTTCGATATTATTCAATCGATGACTGTCCACACCGATAAATGTACTTTGACAGGCTTTTCTGTCACTGCTAATACACAAACTACTCAGACCTTACGTTAAGTATAACGCATCTCACCGCAGCCCCACACAAGAAAACCCCTGTTGATCATTTCATATAATAAGTATAATCGTCATTATGTAACACAATGACATTAGCAACATCATACATATCGACCCCATACAGGATACCCGGGCATGTATAAAGGAGAGCGATTCAACAGCATCACTCATCTGATTGGTGCAGTCTTATCTATTGCAGGCCTGGTCGTCCTGGTTGGATTCGCCTCAGATCAGGGTGACCCGTGGAAGATCGTTAGCGCCAGTATATTCGGTGTCACCCTGGTGTTGCTCTACAGTTTTTCCACCCTGTACCACAGTATACGTGGTAAAAATAAAGCCATTTTCCGTAAGCTGGATCACCATGCCATCTTTTTCCTGATCGCAGGCAGTTATACACCTTTTACCCTGGTGACGCTGCGTGGCGCATGGGGCTGGTCACTCTTTGGCATTATCTGGGGTCTGGCGATTATAGGCATGATTGTAGAATCACTGCCTGTCAAGGGAAAAAGAATTTTGCCCGTTATTTTCTATGTTTTAATGGGATGGACCTGTCTTATTGCAATCAAACCAATACTGGATTCGTTACCGATAACAGGATTCTACTGGCTGCTTGCAGGGGGAGTATTTTATACAGTCGGTATTATTTTTTATGCCTTCGACAAACATGTGCGCCATTTTCATGGAATCTGGCATTTATTCGTTCTGGCAGGTAGTCTGTGCCATTATTTTGCAATACTCTATTATGTCATTTTATAAAACAGTTAATCTGATTTATACTAGTCAATCAAACAATAAAATCGGTAGTGTAATGTATAAAATTGTCTTCGCCATATTGATCGTAAACTGTTTGCAGTTCACTTCGCAGGTCTATGCTGCCAAAACGGCCGAGACAATTCCACCCGCCACATTAAATCAAGTCATGTCGGAGATTGGCAAGGTCATGGTTGACCTTTACCCATTAATTGTTGCCCGGCGCAATATCAACGACATGGAAAAATTTGAAATGGAACAGTCAGTCGCCCAGCTGATTGTATTATTTAAACTGGCCAAACCTTTTATAATACAGAAATCCGAACCCTATCAGTTTTCCTATGACTATATTCTTGATTATTTACAGGAAACAAAACAAGCCTTTGAGAAGGAAAACTATCGATATGCCAGAAGTAACCTGTATACGCTAGGCACTATTTGCAGTTCATGCCATACGCAGGATGCCAGACTGAGGACACTTTTCTCCGGTACAAACCGTAGCCATTTTCAAGATGACTACTCTTATGCAGAATTTAACTTTTCTACACGCCACTATGACGAAGCGATAAAATATTACAACAAACACCTTAACGCCGACGATATGAAAACGGAACTGGACATTGTTCGACCGTTACAACGCATCATTACTGTCTATACACAGGTGTTAAACAAACCCGGGGAAGGCGCTAAACAATTACGAAAATATCTGGACTTAAAAAGTCATTCCCGGACGACCAAAGAACATCTGGCGCAATGGATTCTGGGTCTGGATGACTTACAATCCAGCGGCGCAAGCAAAGTTAAGAACATTGATTTTCAAACACTGGAAAACTATGTTAAAGAATATTTTGGCGATTTAAATGACCTGCTGCCCGGCGTGATGTCTACCCCCAGACAGGAGGTATCACGTGTCTGGTTACGTGGTGTGCTGTATAAATACCTTAATGGTCATCCTGAAAATGATGAAATACCAAAAATTATATACTGGCTGGCGTTATGTGACCGTTCAATCGATTATAATTATTACTTTTCCCTATCTGATCTCTATCTAAAACAATGTGTTGTCAAACATCCCCATCACCCCTATGCCAAACGTTGCTTTAATGAATACAGGGAATATGTCACATTTTCCTATACTGGCTCTGCAGGTACATTTATTCCACCCGATGTTCAACAACAGCTGGATGAGCTGCAAAACCTGCTCAAATAAAGTGGTCGCTGTGCACAAAAAAGCTGAAATCTACTCTGTTTATCCCTCCATTAATCCAATTTAATTGGCAATAAGAACTGATTACATTAAACTGTAACCCTGATAAGGCAACAACCCGAATACTCGACTTTTAACTAATAGCAAAAGTAACTGTTAACAAAAGTTAACTGATAACAAAAGGATGTATCAGTCACGCGAGTTATTCCAGAACTTTTAGGGATGAAATCTGTTATGTGTCGTATTCGTTTTCTCAAAATTATATTATTCACCTTTATTTACATTGCGTTTTCGGTTCAAAGTGTTTCTGCAAAACCGTCAAATAAATTATCTACTCATCCCGAGTCTGATTTCTCCAATGCTGATTCTCTTGACTATGCAGCCAATCAAGGTAATCGTGAAGCTCAGTATTTATTAGCGCTGCTCTATCGAAGCATCACGCCGGCAGATAATAATATGGCATTTAGCTGGCTTTTAAAAAGTGCAGAAAATGGCTATGCACCCGCACAACTTTTCATGGGTGCCATATATCATTATGGTGAAGACACCCCGCGTAATTTCAAAATGGCCTTCAATTGGTATAAAAAGGCCGCCATACAAGGTGATGCCAGCGCCGCCGATAACCTCGGTGTATTTTATCTGGATGGACTGGGTGTTGAAAAAAACTGTCAGCTTGCGATTGAATGGTTTGAAACAGCGGCTGAATGGGGATACCCAGCCTCTGCCAGCAATCTTGTCTGGACACTGGCAACCTGTCCGGATGCAGAATACCGTGATGGTCACAAAGCTGTGAAACTGGCACTTTCTATTATAAAAAACACCAAAAACCCTGACGCACCTCATTTTGACAATCTTGCAGCAGCTTATGCTGAAACAGGTAATTTTGAGGACGCGATAAAGTCACAGGAAGATGCAATAGAACTTCTGCAGGTACAAAACGACGATCCGGTAAGACTACTAAAATATCACTTCAGACTTGAAAATTACAAAAACGATAAACCAACCCGTGGCGCACCTTCTTCTGATCCTCTGCTTTATTAAGGCTCTCAGCCTGACCTTACATCCCACTTACCCGGTAACTTAAGAAGTATCTACTACAACGGCAGTCTTCTTGCCTTCTCCATTTCTGTGATTAATTACAATTGTAAACCGCAAGATTCCCTTGAATGGATCATATTCACCCGTTAGCGTTAAAGAAATTAATAGACCTGCAAGAGAAAGATAATATGTCAAATATACCCGATATTCTTGTCCAGATTGTCCATATAGACGGAATCAGGAAAGGTGAGATTGATAAATTTCAGCAACCCGTCATAAATGTTGGTCGTGCGCATTCCAGTGATGTTTTGTATCCTGGCGATGTACGTGTTGTTTCCAGAAAACACGCTGAAATTAAACGTGAGGGTAACCGTTTCCTGTTGGTAAACCATGGCCAGAATGGATGTTTCGTTAACAGGCACAAGGTTGATCAGACCTACCTGAATCAAGGTGATATTATCACCTTTTCCAAAGCAGGGCCGAAAATCAGTTTTCTTTATACTCTGGAGGCTAAAACAAAATCAATAACAGCACCTGAATCTGGCATATCCAGCAAACATCCGGATAAATCATATGCTAAAAAAGACAAGGGTTTGTACACATTACAGTTTGGTACTGATATACGCTCCTTCACACAACATGCTGTTACTCTGGGGAAACACACGAGCAATGACTTCGTATTAAATCATCAATCTGTACTGGAGACGCATTGTGAAATATATTTTCAGGAAGATAATTATTTCTTGCGCGATACCAGTCAATGCCGGGCAACAATGCTTAACGGTCGCAAATTAACCCGGGACAGACCGCTATATGAAAAGGATATCATCACCTTAGGCGACAATGGCCCGCAATTACATTATCAAGGCGCTGGACGCCTGTTTGAATACGTCAAACCCCTCCCCGAGCATTTAAGTCCCACTTCTTCCCTGGCTATTTTTCCCGAGACTCGACAAACACCAGTGTATAAGGCGACAATAGGAGATCTGATTAAATCATTTTTTAGACAATACACAGATGATTGAGCATATTGGGCGTTACAGGATTATTGAAGAAATCGGGCAAGGCGCCACGGCCATTGTATATAAAGCCCATGATCCCAAAATAGACCGCACCCTGGCGATAAAAGTACTACGTAAGGAAAAATGCATAGACGCTGAATATCGTCGACGGTTTTTACGTGAATCAAAAGCGGCGGGCAAGTTATCTCACCCCAATATCGTCACAATTTATGATGTCGGCGAATACGACGACCAACCTTATATCGCGATGGAACTTTTACCAGGCTCCCCCCTGGATGAAATAATGAAGTCATCTAAAATATTTTCTCGCGATGAAATTATTAACATCAGTATCCAGCTTGCCACTGCACTGGATTACGCACATAAAAATGGCATCGTTCACCGTGATATCAAACCCAGTAATATAGTGTGTTCGTTCTCTGATAACGGTTCTACCCAGTTAAAAATCACAGATTTCGGTATCGCACATATAGAAGATACCAGTGTGACGCAACAGACCCAGGCAGGTGATGTGCTGGGTACGCCATTATATATGTCACCAGAACAAGTGCTTGGCCAGAAGATTGACGGCCGCTCTGACCTGTTTTCCGTTGGTGTCATTCTTTACCAACTCTATACAGGCCGTAAGCCATTCACCGGCAGCACTGTTGCAACTTTATTATTTCAGATCGCAACAGAAGACCCGGTTCCAATCAACCGTATAATTGATAATTTTCCTGCCAGCTTACGGAAAATTATCGATAAGTTATTAATGAAACAACCTGACAAGCGGTTTAAAACGGGGCACGAACTCGTCATTGCCCTTAAGGAAGCTGCAGATGAGATCGCGGGTAATAAACACCGAAAAAAACCACCACGCCTGATGCCACTGCGAGTGAAATGGACAATAATAATGGCAAGTGTGATTGTCCTTACCATGACTATCAGCCTGCTTGTCATTTATAACAAGCAACAACGTACAATGGCAGATCAATTGCTAGAGTTCGGTGTCTCGTTGGCCAAATTTATTGCGGCGGATGCTGCCGAACCGATATTAAGTGAAGACTGGATATCAATAGAACTGGATGTTCAGGAAATCAGTGAGGGTCAGAATTTCGTATTTCTTGGCATCATAGACCACCAGGGCATCATTAGAGGGCATAGCCAAAAGGAAAATATTGGCAAAACACAACAGTTCCCGAACCAGACACCTGTTATGACGGTGTCTGATACCAATATTTATAGAGAAAAAGTGTCTAACGGGGAGATATTCAGTTTTACCACCCCCATCCTGTTTCAGAACAAAAACATTGGCCGGGTTTATCTTGGCCTTTCCAGAGAAGCGCTGACAGAAGTCAATACGATGACTTTGTATATGATGCTCGGCATTTTATTCACCATCTCTGCGATTGTGATACTGATCACCTATTTGCTGGCAAAAACCCTGTCCACGCCTGTCAAAACGCTGCGAGAAGCAATGGACGAGATCAATAATGGTAATTTTGATTATCGCATAGCGAAAAAACGCAGGGATGAATTCGGCCAACTTTATTCAAGCTATAATGCCATGGCAGAGTCTTTGCAGAATCAGGAAGAAACAATCATAAAAAAAGACTAATTTGAAATCCAATCAGTTACTAAAACGCTCCAGCTTTTCTTTAAGTTCTATCGCCCTTGCCCGGTATAATTTCGCTAACTCATTTTCAGGGTCAAGCGCTAACACTCTTGACCATGCTTTTATAGAGGCATCAAGTTCCTGTTTGCGATACAGCGTCATAGCCTTTTTTTGATAAGACTCTATGTATCGGGTTCGCATATCGGCAAGTTGTTTTTGCGCCAATTCATGCTCCGGTTTTAGTTCGAGCACATTATTAAAAGCATCAATCGCCTTGTCACGGTCACTTGATTCCAGTGATTCTACTCCAAGATCATATTGGCGCTCTGCTTCACGTCGATTTTCCAGCTCTTTTAACTGGCGTTGTAAATCACGATTATAAGGCTGAATACTGATGGCCTTTTCCAGAATAGTTTGCGCTTCGAGCAAGTCTGCCTCGGTTTCAAGATAGCCTGCATATTTTGTATAACTCAACACCAGAAGATCGCGATACTTCAGGTTGTCCTTATACTGATTAGTTAACGCTTCCAGTATCACCATCGCATCAGAATAGTTGCCCGTATCATAATGCTTCCTGGCCTGTTCATATTTAATCTGCTTATCACTTATTGTGTTTACAGCAACTTTGTTTTTTATCGTGCCTGCAGGCTCTGAAACATGTTGTGGCGCATTAGAGGAAACCATCACTTCAGGTTTATCATGTATAACGACGGGCTCTAGCGGCACAGGCTTTGCCCTGGTTATATTCTCGGGTAACGGGACTTTCTTCGAGTAGATCGTTTCAGAACCGAAGCTGTCTACTTTACGGGTTTGACTTCCCTCTTTTACAATCGCCTGTGATACGCCCGTTTCCACTTCTTTTGCTGGCATCAGTACAGGCGCTGCCTCGCGGCCCGGTACCGGAATGGTGCCACAGGAAATAACAAATAGAGATACAAATATTAGTAAGAAAAAGGTCTTGTTAATACACGTGCTTTGCATGATACATCAGAGGCTCCTTCCTCCCCCCTCCTAGAATGAGTAATTAATCCCGATACTATAAAAGATAATGTCCTCATCAATGCCTGTCACTTCAAACTCCAGCGTACTGTCTTTTATAACAAAACCGACACCCAGGCCACCTGCTGCGCCAAACCCGGTGGTTTTCTTTCTGTCTGGTAACGGGGTTCCAGCGAACGGCGTCTGAGTACCATCCCGCTCAATATTTTCATACAGGATACCTAATTTGCCTTTCAGGAAGATTACATTTGAGACTGGAAAACGATATACAGCATAAGCGGCCAGCGTCCAGATAGAATATTCTCCTTGCAGTCTTGTGCCACTGCTTAAAGTATTATCATACTCACCACCGGACAAACCCAGGTTTAATTCACCCTCCACGGAAAACCCGGATGTAATGCCGTAACCATATAACACACCTAATGAAAATATCGGATCTGCATCATTCAAATCGACTGACATATACCCCAGCTTTGGCAACAGGTATTGGTCCCCGGCATCGGCATAACTCAACTCGCAAAAGGTGACCAATGCAAATAAAAGACTTATTGTTATTTTATTCATGTCTTTCTACGCCAAATATTTTGAAACTTATCTGTTAAATATTAAAAATAATGCCTTAACACGCCTTAAGCTGGTTAAAAAATAACTAGTATATCATTGATAAAACTTTTGTGTGTTGATGCCATTGTTTCACTTTACAAGCTAAGTGACTGACAGAACCTGTAATATAAGGTGTTTAAGCACGAGTTATTGATAAAATACCGATTATTTTAGTGTTACAGCCATGAATTGGATAGTAAACAAGCAAAATAAAGGGTAAAAAACTATCTTGTTACGATAATGTGCTAGTATTCGTTGCGAAGGGGCGATGGAAAAATGAATTATTTTCCATCGAATTATAAAAATTGATTCAGGTAACACAACAAAAGAACTATCACGTTGTGTCTGTTCAATTTATCAATGCGTCATCACAGACCAGGGTTTTACTGTGTGAGTTTGATAAATTTTACCGTTACACTCATATTGTTAAGTCTATCTGGGTTAAGTCCATCCCAGGCCGTCACCCTCTCCGATAAAGAATTTGAATCAGAGCGCACCCGGGCCGTCGAAATTGCCCGTGCCGGCCAATATGATCAGGGCCTGGTAATTTTACGCTCACTGCTCAATCAAACGACAAACCAATATCCCCTCCAGCGTGACATCGTCATCATTACCAGCTGGAAAAAAGACTGCCCTGCCGCACTGGCACTTTATGAACCCATTCGTACTCATACTAATCAGGAAGCCTATTTAATCGGCCCCGTCGGTAGATGTCTATATGAAGTGGGTGAAGAACAGGAAGCTATCAGGATATTACAGGCTGGAATAATACAATGGCCTGATGACGAGGAATTAAAGGAAATACTGGCTAATATAACGGCAGTACCAGAACCGGAGCCAGAACCACCTTTCACTTCCACTGCCAACATTGAAGCTTCTCTGGGCGCAAACCAGTCAGACCAGGGTAATAAGGAATGGTTTTTTGAAACCCGCTACAACAGACGATACAGGGCCAACTTTCTGTATTATGCACGTTTCCTTACCGTGCGCGCGGACGATCCACAATTTGAGACAGGTGATTTAAACCGTGTCGGAGTGGGTGGACGTTATGACTTCCTGGATAACTGGGCAGTGACCCAGGATTTTTCTTTTGATGTTAAACGTTCAAGCGAAGGTGGCAGTACAACAACATTATTTTACACTTTACCGCCCTTGTGGTCATTTGATATAAGTTACGCGTCGTTTGCAGAAGACCTTCCATTACGGGCAAAAGCACAATTAATAGATTCAGATCGTGCGTCCGCCTCTGCCGGTTTTCACACGGACGATTATTTATGGGAATGGTCCGCATCGTTCTCTCTTTATGATTTTTCGGATGGCAATAACCGGAATGCTTTTTTCACCTCTGGCAGTTACGCCTACGTACTCAAGGACGAACGGGAACAACGCATTTCACTGGAACTTTACCGTACTACGAACACAGAACTCAATACAGTTTACTTCAGCCCTGAAAAGGACCTGACCCTCACTGTTACACATATTCTCGATATAGTTTATGATTCACGTTTCAAACGCCATGCTGACCATTTTTATGTTTATCTTGGCAATTACATACAAAAAGGATATGACACTAAAGGTATCTGGGGTCTACGTTTCGCACAGGACTATGATTTTGATGATATCAACGCTTTCAGTTTCAGTGTTGCTTATGATAACCGGGTTTACGATGGTGCCAGGGAAAATGAATATTCTTTTTACCTGAGCTACAAAAGAAATTTATAATGACTATGATGCGTTCGTTAATAACGATAATTTTAATTTTTTACAGCATCAGTTGCCTGGGCGGTGGACTGACCGTGATCACCTATCATGATATTTCGTCTACTGCCGGGGACGACCCCTATGCAGTCAGCCGGTCAGATTTTGTTGCACAAATGGACTACCTGGCTGAACATGGCTTCCAGCCCATTTCATTGGCATACCTTGATAAAGTAAAACAAGGCGAGGTCACACTTCCGGCAAAACCGGTTCTACTGACCTTTGATGATGGATTGAAAAGCTATTATGAGTTCGTAGTACCGCTACTGAAAATATACAACTACCCGTCTATTGCAAGCATAGTGACTGGCTGGCTGGACGGTAAAAAGCTGCCAGACGAATATCAGGGACGCCTGATGAGCTGGAAACAATTAAAAGAAGTCAGTCATTCAGGGCTGGTTGAAGTCATGTCTCATACCAATAATCTACATCATGGCATTCAATCAAACCCACAGGGCAATAAAACAGCAGCCTCTATTACGCGCCAGTATTCACCTGAAACCCGTTCTTATGAACCTGAGGCCATGTTTGAAAAACGCATCTCTGTCGACCTGACCATGTCGATTGACAGAATTAAGGACGAACTGGGTACCGCACCGAAAGCGATCGCCTGGCCATATGGTCTTTATAACAATGCCGTTTCGCGTATTGCCGGTAATCTGGATTTTGAATATCAATTTACACTGGAAGAAGGCCCCACACCCTTTGATCAACTTCCTTTGATCAACAGGATTATCATTTTCGCAGACACGACAATAAAGGACTTCGATAATGAAGTTAAGTACAAAACTGCATTTAAAACTAAAAGACGTTTCGTTGATATTCAGCTTGATGCTTTTGTTGACCAGAATCGCGTGCAACAGGAACGATTATTATCCAGCCTGCTGGATGGACTTGAATCGATGGAAATCAATATGGTAATGATTTCTCCCTTAACCAGAGATCAGTCCAGGGCATTCTTTGTCAACGACGAATATGAATTAGCATCAGATATTCTCAACCGAACATTGCATCTGATAAAAACAAAACTACCCGTACCTTTTATTTATCTAAAATTACCCGACGACCTCGAACTTGATGATGCCGATGCCTTTTATACCCAACTTGCACGACTACACTGGTTTAATGGCATTGTATTCACTGACATACCTGAAAAAAATGACTTTGTGCAAATAAAAGATAATATAAAGCGTTATCATCCAGGCATGAAGTATGGCTCTTTATTGCCTATTAACAGCAATAGTAACAATAACTTTATAGCCAATGATTTTGTCGTTTATAAAATAGACCCGGAAACATTTGATGACTCCGCCCCTGCGATCAACACTAATCAATACAGCAATTTCGATAAAACCTTCTTTTTGCTGGAACAACAAAACAAAGGCAACAGCACCCTGATTCGCAACACAATGGTAAAACTCCGAAATACCGGCGTTAAGCATTATGGCTACGGCCCTTTTAACTATTATTCAAAAAACACGGATGATATTATCCTGGGAAAGGAACTATCGACCCGATATGGTAGTGGAGGATAGTTGTATGGAAGTATTTCTTTTTGTATTTGTTTTCTTTTACCCCGTCTTCATGGCTATTTACTGGACAACGGGTGCGATTATCTTTTTCAACCGCAGGGAAAGCCGTAATGCTAAACGGCCTGAACTCGAGACACACCCCAAAGTGGCAATACTGGTTCCCTGTCATAATGAGGCATCCTGTATACGTGATGCGCTACTACAACTTTCCAAAAACCACTACCCTTCATTCGAAATTATTGCGATTAATGACGGGAGCACAGATCAAACAGGTGAGATATTAAATGAACTCACAGGTGAAATCGAAAATCTTAAAGTCGTAAACCTGACGCGTAACTATGGTAAAGCAATTGCATTAAAATCAGGCGTTATGGCCAGCACATCTGAATTCGTAATGTGCATTGATGCGGATGCTTTGCTGGATAAAGATGCGCTGTTCTGGATGATAAAACATTTCCAGAATGGACCACGGGTCGGTGCCGTAACCGGCAATCCAAGAGTGCTCAACAAGACCAGCCTGCTGTCCCGAATTCAAATAGGTGAATTTTCTGCAATTGTTGGCATGGTCAAGCGCACACAACGAAATATCGGCCGGATATTTACTGTTTCCGGTGTAAACACCTGTTTCCGCCTGGCTGCATTACATGATGTCGGTTACTGGTCAGCAGATACCGTGACCGAAGACATCGATATAAGCTGGAAATTACAACTGCGCTATTGGGACATTCGTTACGAACCACGGGCCATTACCTGGATACTGGTGCCTGAAACACTCGCTTCGCTGTGGAAACAGCGCCTGCGATGGGCGCAAGGCGGGTTTGAAGCCGCCACTAAATACGCCAAAGAAATGTTCCAGTGGCGTAATCGTCGTATGTGGATTATTGGTATTGAGTACTGGGTCAGTCTCGTCTGGTGTTATTCGCTTGGCTTTACAGTGCTGTGCTGGGCTGCAACGCATACCGTGCCGACAGAATACTGGCCTGAATCATTACGCATACAAACTATTTTACCCGAGTGGTCAGGTGTCGCCCTGGCAATGGTTTGCTTGCTTCAATTTGCTGTCGGACTGGCGATAGACAGTTTGTACGAAAAACGTGGATTATTTCGATATATTTTCTGGGCCATCTGGTACCCCGCCGTTTACTGGATCATTAATGCAACCACGACGATTGTTGCAGTCTACAAACACTTCCTGAAGTCAGGAGAAAAACGGCATGGCCGTTGGGAAAGTCCCACCAGAAGTCTGCTCTACGCGCCGCTAAGAATACGGGAAGCAAGAAGCCAGCATGAACAACGGCGGTTATTCTGGCGCATCGTACCAGAAAGTAAAAAATTCGCTGAGGTACTCGTTACATTTATTTCCTGGAGTCTCTGGGTCTATCTAATCACACCCTTATTAAGCCTGGTCGTATGGGGACTTGGTGCGCATCTTTTCATGGACAAAATGCTGACAGCGGCCGGTTATCAGGCACTGCTAAATACTGCGGGGTTTTTCGTACTAATAGCGGTGATGTGGGTATCCCTGGCTAGCTGGATAGTATGGAACAAAAAACGTTACGCCGGCAAACGTAACCGACGTAGCAGGTCCTTGCCAACAGTGACCATGGATGACATGAGCAAAGCGATGTGCACCCAAAATGGAGAAGTAAAACACCTCAGAGAAACAACAGAGAGCTTCCTCTATTATGATGATGAGCAATCACCTGTTGTCGATACGATAACAACCACATCCAATGTGGTTGCCCTCAAACCGGCCACTGCATAAAAGCCAGGTGCTGGGTGCTGACTAAAATCGTCATTCCGGCGTATGCCGGAATCCAGTCTACCACTGCATTTTCTGCAACCAGATTACTTCCCACTACGCATAACTGTCGCACTGTATCGCCTCAGTCATTATCTCTGGATTCCGGCATGCGCCGGAATGACGGGGTGTGCTTAGTGCTTTATTCAACCCCAAGGGTCAAAATAGTCCTTCACATTCACGCTGCGAAAAACATATAATATTAAACAACCCTGGATTGTTTCAACAACTGGTAAATCCCATGAGCCAAAATAGAGAATTCATCCCGCTAAATATTGCAGTCCTCACGGTCTCGGACTCCCGTACAGAGGAAAATGACACATCTGGTCAGCTACTTGTAGATAAATTAAAAAATGCGGGCCATTTGCTGAGCGACAAACAAATTGTAGTAGACGATATTTACCAGATCCGGTCTATCGTTTCACAATGGATTGCAAACAGCGCAGTTGATGTTGTTATTAGCACGGGCGGAACCGGCATTACCGGACGAGATGGTACACCGGAAGCCATCCTGCCATTACTTGATAAGGAAATTGAGGGGTTCGGAGAGATGTTTCGCAGTATTTCCTATAATGAAATCAAGACGTCATCATTACAATCACGCGCCTTATCGGGTGTCGCAAATGGCACTTATATTTTTAGTCTCCCAGGCTCATCAAGTGCTTGCAAAACTGCCTGGGATAAAATTATTGTTGAACAACTGGATAACCGTACACTCCCCTGTAACCTGGTTATGTTGATACCCAGACTAAAAGAGATATAAGCAATAATTGAAAGAACGGCCTACACCTGTACTAAATGGTCACCATCATTTTAGTACACTTTTGCTCGACGACTTGCTGTATCGTTTCCATATTGCGCGAGTTGATCATCAGCTTTTTCCCTGACTCTATTTCTGACAGGTCTATTTCAGACCCATCTCTCAAACTGTATCCCAGTTTACGCACTATCAGATTCGCCAGATTAATAATCAGCACAGTCGAGCTATCAAGACCTGATTTACTAATGTCATGATGGGACGTTGCGGCCTCACTAAATTGTACTGGTAAGCCCCATTTCTTTAACAAAATGCCGCCATATTTCTCATGATGTTTATCAAATACTGTCATCATTAACTCTTCGTCAACATCACTACCTTTTCTGGCATATTCCAGCATCATTTTTAACAACAGCAATTTCCCGACATCATGCAACAACCCAATGGTAAAATAACTATCTGCCTGGGGCAGCTTGATATGCTTCGCTATTTCTCGCGCACATATTGCCGACGCAAAAGAATGCTGCCATAACCTGTTCATCATTTTCTCGAAGGCAGGGATTTTTGTATTCAGCATACCCTGCTGTGAAAACATCATAATATAGTTTTCTGTTTCATTCAGTCCTAATCGAACAATTGCATCTTGCAGGGTATTTATTGTTGTGTTGCCCTTAAAATATATTGAATTTGAAATGTTGATTAACTTGGCACTCAGGCTTTGGTCAGAACTGATAATTCGAGCTAATTCATCCGCTGATGTTTTCTGATTATTTATTTCATCTATTACATTTAGTACAACATCAGGCAGGACTGGATAATCAATTTTCCCATTTTTCAGACAACGATCTATTTCTTCAATCACATCAACCGAGACACTGCTACCATGGCCAGTACTTGATATTTCTCCAGTTTCAGTACTGGTATAATCTTCAATATAAATCTTAACCTTGTCGATTACATCATTTTTTTTGAATGGTTTTGAAATATAGTTCGAGACTCCTGATTGCGCAGCCATCACGACACTTTCTTTATCTGATCTTGCCGTCAACATAAGAAAAGGCGT
>JAUWSG010000200.1 GCA_030610155.1 Gammaproteobacteria bacterium | reverse complement strand
CCCTCATCGCTACGCACACGCTTCGGACTCCTGTCCTCTCGCGATATAAGCACATCCATGTGCAAAACCCTAACCCTCTCCCAAAGGGAGAGGGAACTAAAACCATAAAGCTTTTCTCCGTGACCTCGGTGGTAAAAAAACATTCTAAAAGATTTTCCCCGTGCGCCCCGTGCGCCCCGTGTCCCCAGTGTAAAACCTGGTCTTAATCTTTCCTATAATGAATCATCATATTTGTCATGCAACAATCTGAAAAAATACTTTTCTATTTTGCGGATCCCATGTGTTCCTGGTGTTGGGGTTTTGCACCGGTGTTTGATGCGATTAAACAAACCTATGGTGATAGATTAAAATTCTCCTTAATTATGGGTGGCTTGCGTCCGGGTACAATAGAGACGGTGACTGACGAATTTCGTGACGAAATATTACATCACTGGCGTGATGTGCATCAGCGAACCAACCAGATATTTAAATTCGAAGGTGCCATGCCGGCAGGGTTTGTTTATGATACGGAGCCGCCCAGTCGGGCGCTTGTTACCGTTGGTGAATTAAAGCCGGAAGTTGCTCTGAGTTTTTTTAAAGCATTACAAGTAGCATTTTATGCCGAGCAAAAAGATGTGACACGCAAAGATACGTTGTCAGTTATAGCGGGTCAGCATGATGTCTGTCAGAGTGAATTTATAAAGCGATTTGAATCTGACGAAATGAGAGACAAGACAGAGGCACATTTTCATAAGGCGCGGCAATTTGGCGTGCGCGGGTTTCCAACTCTTGTTTTGCAAACTGAATCAGATTATCAGTTAATCACCAGGGGGTATCAGCCTTTTGAAGAGATCAGCGCGGGCATTGATTTCTGCCTGGGCACCAGGGCTTGAATAAAACCAGGTTTTACCACGGAGGGCACGGAGAAAAGAATTTTGTTTTAAGCTCCTTCTCCCTTTGGGAGAAGGCTGGGATGAGGGGAGGAGTAAAATAAGAACTATGGACTTGAATTCAAATCCCACCCTCATCGATACGCACATCCATGTGCTCTCGCGAAATAAGCGCATCCCTGCGCAAAACCCTCACCCTCTCCCAAAGGGAGAGGGAACTAAAACCAAAAAGCTTTTCTCCGTGACCTCCGTGGTAAAACCTGGTTTTGATCCGTAGTATTTTGCTCTGGTATGTTAAAAAGCTTAATAAAAATCTGGCTATTAATGGATTTAGTGCCTAATATTGTTATTGGGTGGTGTCTGGCTTGATCCGTTTTATGATACGAATGATGGATGCATTTGTATGTGTCACAGGGGATGGCGGGATCTGCATCGGGTTGGTAATCGCATGCGAGGATAACGGCCATGCACTATGCTTCCGGAATGACATATTTGGCTTACCATAAGATAAAATTTATTCTTTTGTTATCAATCGAATTTGTATTGATAACCCTGCATCTGGCATTGGCCAAACCACACCCTGGTGATACCTGGGCAGTGACGAATGAGTGGCATTTCTGGCTTGGTCTGATATTTGGCTATTACGTGATTTATTATATGTATACCCTTGCCTGTTCAGAATGTGGCTATAAACAAATCTGGCGAAGCAATAATTGTATGGACTGGCGTATGCCGGGCGCTAAATGCTGGCATTGTCGCCATTCTTTGGAAAAAAACTAGCCTTCCTATGAGACCTCCCTGCTAAGAGATATGGGCTAGCCCCGAATCCTGATTTTCCCCTTTCACGACTTGTCCGGAAATCTTGTTAACGCGCTTTAAATATGATTTCTGTCATTAATGTGCCGGCGAAATGTGTATCAACGGTTAATCTGTTTGTTTCCTTATCAAGCTCAAATCCCGGTTGTTCCCTGGGTATGGTGTTAATGAGCGTCAATTTTGATTCAGGGTATTGAATACTTAATGTGACATGGTATGGGAAATAGCCATCCAGGTATTTTCGATGGTATGGCCCATTGATCAGACTGAATGTGCTGTCTGGATTCTGGTAAAAAATCCTGACTTCAGCTTTTACACATAGTTCAGCATTGTTGCCAACATCTTCCAGTGCAATAGACTGGCCCTTGATGGTTGCCTTGCCGATATGACGTTTAGAGGTGATGTCCAGTGCACGCAGAAATTTATAACGATACACCACATCGGTTTTGCCAATCGGGTCAAGATGTTTATAACATTGCGCCAGTTTGACCCAGCCATTATCAATACTGTTTTGGTTAATGATTAATTTATTAATAGTATGGAGAACAGGTTTTGCAGGTGGCACAGGCAGAAATTCAATTTCGTTTTCATTAACCTGGACCGGCGTGGTGGCAGTGTCTTCATTAAACCATTGTTCGATATCATCTGCTGTCATGCCTGCTTTGGCCTGGGGCGGGTTTGTTAAACACGCAAGTAACATAGAAACAAGCAAAGGACTTTTCATTGTCGGGTCGCTCAGGGTATGTCCACCAAGCTATCATAAATCTTGAATATTTCAGGCGGATCAGGTTCATCGTGTTGTACATACATAATACCGTTTGATAAGTCTGAATGATAACTGCACGCACCATTATGTGTGTTTGCAGTACCATCTACATGCTGCACTTCTAACAGGTTGCCGTTTGACCGGCTAAGGAGCCCAAGATCCAGGTCGGTAAACTGATAAACACGACAACCATCGTATCTGTCTGCGCCACTGCTGGTGTCTACCGGTGTTGCGATCAAATAATAGGTGCCGGCTATATCAACCAGTTCCGGAGCACTGTAATGCTGATGACTAATAACAGTCGCATCGGCAGGTGTCAGTAGTCTGCCCTTATACTCCCAGGCATTCGCGTCAGTTACTGAGCAAGGGCTGGCACATTTTAATAAAATCGTATAAACAGTGGTGGGCAAGGGTATTATTTGTGCGCAATGGATTGCGGCATAAAGGGCTGTGCTGGTTGCCATTAACCCTGGTTCTGCAAATATACAGTTATTCAATTCGCTGACATCAAAGCCAATGCTGGCAGGCAGATCGGTATTCAATTGAATGGCAGGTGCCCCGCCTGTTGGTGAAAAAGCAGGGGCTATTGTGTCTTCACCAGCGGTATTTAATGCAAGTCCGCCAAATAATTTAATCGACGGTGCTGTTGCCAGTTCCAATGGTGTGGCTGCCATTTTCATTGCCAGCCAACTGTAATCCACAAAATAGGAAGTCCCATTAGCAATTAAATATTGGTGCCAGATAATTTTCCAGCGTTCATTCGCGGGTGCGCCGGGATCGTAGACCAGTGAGGATGTTTCACTTTGCCAGGTGCCATCGCTTCCGGCCGGGATATTCAGCATGGCGTTTGCTGAAGGCAGTGGGCCGACAGTGTTATCAGAAAACGTCACGACATCAATGCCGGCATCAGTCCAGGTCACGCCTTTATCGTCAGAAAATGCCAGGCGAATCCCGACACCAATGTGCTGGTTTGTGACAAAGAAAGTAGAGGCTTCAACACTTGAATAACTCATCCATAAACGGCCATCAGCAGGGTCTCTGGTCACAGAAGGATCAAATATCCCCAGTGTGCCGGTCCCGGCAAACGTGACACGCTCCGAAATATTGACAGTATTATCCACAGTGCTGCCACCTCCTCCGGATCCACCGCAACTTCCGGTGAGTAATGTAAAAACGATCAGCAGGGTCAAATAAAAAGTGGGCTTGATTTTGTTGAGCATGGTATTGATCTCGTTAAAGTTGGAAACTACTGACCAGTATATCGTCTTATGGGAACTGTTATTGAATGACGAAACGACCAGCTCCCCTGTGAGAAATACGGGCTAGACAGATATAAATGAGACGTACGGTGTTTGACGGTATTTCATTTTTCTGCCGCAGGCCTGAATCTGTCAGACTGCTACAATAATTATAAGGCCGGATATTTATCAAAGGACGACATTTATGACAATGGCTGTTAAACAGGAAAATCCGTATGTATTCAGGCGGTCATGCCGTAAACAGGGCCTTCGTCTGTCTGTATACCGGTATATCTGTCGCATTTTACTTTATTTTACGTTGTTATTAGCCGGGTCATTTGTTGAAGCAGGCAGTTATTCACTTCCGGATAATGGTAATTCACTTGTTGGCGGGATCCAGTCCGTGCAATTGCAGGCGGGAGAGACCTTGTTTGACATTGCCCGCCGTTTTGACCTGGGGTTTAACGAAATAACGGCGGCTAATCCCGGCGTTGATCCCTGGTTACCTGAACAAGGTGAACGTATTGTTTTACCGACCTGGCATGTATTGCCGCCACGACCCTGGGAAGGCATTGTGGTTAACCTGACTGAAATGCGTTTGTATTATTTTCCGGTATCAGCAAACGGAAAAGTAGAGAGAGTCATAACACACCCGCTGGGTATTGGGCGTACTATTGGGCCAACCCCGGTAGGTAATTTTCGTGTCCTGATGAAACTTGAGCACCCCAGCTGGACCATGCCGGATTCGGCTTATGCAGAGGCACTGGCCAATGGTGTCCGGTCTCCCCGACGCCTGGTGCCGCCCGGGCCGGACAATCCTCTTGGTGAATATGCGATGATGCTCAATGATGATGGCCTGTTTATGCATGGTACAAATACGCCCTTTAGTATCGGTATGCGCGTGAGCCGTGGGTGTTTACGTTTGTACCCGGAGGATATTCAAACTTTGGCGGCAAGTGTACCCAAAGGCACCGCTGTTCGTATTGTGGAGCGGGCGTATAAATTCGGAAAACAAAATGGTGTTCTGTTTATGGAAGCGCACGCGCTTGAGAGGCAGGAGAATCTGTCTAGTGGGCTTAATTTGACACCTGTTGTCGCGGGCATGGTAAAAGCAGGTGCTGGCAGATTATCTGCTTCGCAGTGGGAACAGCTTATGGCACTGGCCAGGCGCCATACAGGTATCCCCGTCGCCATTGCGAATACAACGATGGCGTCACTATATACCGTAGAATAAATATGAAAAGCTAACACCTGTTGTCTGCTGACCAGTCAGCCCATACAGGTATTATTTACTGATGGCCTTTTCATACATACGGTCAGCTTTTTCATTTGCCTG
>JAUWSG010000089.1 GCA_030610155.1 Gammaproteobacteria bacterium | reverse complement strand
TTAACAACCGCACGCATCCAAAGACATTTGACAGGCTTTCTACTCTACTACATTAGTACATTCCCCTATAGTGATAAGCGTCTTATGTGCTATATAAACTAGAAGGGGTACAGCGAATAGCAACAAACTCCTGTTTAATATCTGAGGTTTTTAATAACACATCATTTTTATAATGTAATAGAAAATCGGGTTTTATTTTTACAATTGTTTGCTTAACGGAATAAGGACAAATAATCATGAACAAAAAGTTCCTGAACACCTGTTTCTTCTTAAGCCTGGCTTTGATTTTTCTCCCGTTAACAGCGTATTCAGCTGACCAGCGGCCTACAGTACTCGCAAATACCTGTGCCGGGTGCCATGGCACAGACGGAAAAAGTGTTGGCGCAATTCCCCCTCTGCACGGTATGAAAGCAGACTATTTTGCTGACACAATGAAAGCCTTCAGATCTGACAAACGCGAAGGTACTGTTATGAACCGTATAGCAAAAGGTTTTACGGATAAGGAAATAGAATCAATGGCAACGTTTTTTTCTGAGCTTAAGTAATTAAGAATTAAAAAATATCATTATCGCCAATGCCTGATGGATGGGAGAATAGCCATGGACACCCTCGACCGAAGAAATTTTATAAAGTATCTGGGAGCGACATCTGCGCTAAGTGCACTTTCGTATAACCCGCTGAGCTTCGCACTGTCTGGCTCAAAATCAAAAGCAAAAATCGTCATTATCGGCGGGGGATTTGGCGGGGCGACGTGCGCCAAGTATCTGCTTAAATTTGACTCTTCTCTTCAAGTTACACTCATCGAAGCAAGTGATAAGTTTGTAACATGCCCATTCAGCAATACAGTGATTGCCGGAATGCATAAGATTGACTTTATAACACACTCATATGACAAGCTTGTTAAGCAAGGGATAAACGTTATTCACGATACTGCAACTGATATTGATTTTGATGCCAGGAAAGTTAAATTATCAAAACATAAAGCAGTTGAATATGACCGCCTTGTTGTATCACCCGGGATAGATTTCCAATGGGGTGCAATAGAAGGATACGACAAAACTGCCTCTGAAATCATGCCTCACGCATGGAAAGCCGGAGAACAAACATTATTATTAAGGAAGCAACTTGAGGCAATGAAAGACGGTGGTGTGGTGATTATTGCATCCCCCGCCAATCCCTTTCGATGTCCACCCGGGCCATATGAGCGTGCCAGCCTGATGGCACATTACCTGAAAAACCACAAACCAAAATCAAAGATTGTAATCCTTGATGCCAAAGAAAAATTTTCAAAACAACCTCTTTTTCAGGATGCATGGGAGGAACTTTATCCCGGCATGATTGAGTGGCACCCCGGGTCCCAGGGTGGAACAGTAACACGCGTAGATACAGGAAAAATGATGGTTTATGCGGGTGATGATGAACATAAAGGTGATGTTATTAACGTTATCCCGCCACAAAAAGCAGGCAATCTTGCCAAACACGCCGGACTGACAAACGACAAGGGATGGTGCCCTGTCGATCAAAGCACATTTTCATCATCGTTAAAAAAGAATGTTTACGTCATTGGCGATGCAAGTATTGCAGGTAAAATGCCCAAGTCAGGATATGCTGCAAATAGCCAGGCGAAAGTCTGCGCCGCATCAATTGTAGCAGAGCTACAGGGCTTCTCCCCCTCTTCTCCTTCCTGGGTAAATACCTGCTACAGTCTAATCGCGCCAGATTACGGCATATCAGTCGCCGCAGTCTATCGATACAGCGACAAAGGCATCGTTGGTGTAAAAGGTGCTGGCGGGGTCAGCCCCCGTACAGCGCCTGATTCATTTCGAAACATGGAAGCGGTTTACGCCGAAAGTTGGTACAAATCTATTTCATCTGATATTTTCGGATAAACCCTTTTACAGCTGTATTTCATACCATGGATGTTTTCACATTCATGGTATTTTTTTAAACTAAAAATGATATTATGTTGGTATCAGCCTGACTGGCTAAATGGAGGGTTACTCATGCGAATGATTTATTTGATCCTGTTTTTGACCTTCATCAGCAGTGTTGCGATCGCATACCATAACAAACGACCGCAGATCAGCAATATGTCCGTCAACTCCGACTCTGGCAAAGACACTGGCAGCATTTCCATGGCCGAATCATCCCGCGGCAAAATGTTATACAGCAATCATTGCAAAGAATGCCATGAAAGCAATGTATACATACGCGAAAATCGTCGCGCGAAATCAACTGCCGATATTGTTTACTGGATCACACACTGGTCTAACCATTTAAAACTTAACTGGAATACAGACGACATCAATGAAGTTGAACACTATCTGGAAGAAAATTATTATAAATTTGATGCCAAACCAGATAAATAAACAGATGAATGGACAACAAAAACAATATGAATACTCCTGATACAGAACACGGGCTCAAAACCACCCTTTTATTTTTGTTTATAATATTTGCCACAATAACAACACAGGCGGCAGAGCCTGAAAAACATCTCGCCAATTTAAAACAACTGACTTTTGGTGGTCAAAATGCAGAAGCCTATTTTTCTTATGAAGGCAATGAACTGATATTTCAGTCAACACGGGATTCATTCCAGTGTGATGCTATTTTTCGTATGAACATCGATGGATCAGATGTAACGTTACTCTCATCCGGAAAAGGTGTAACAACCTGTTCTTTCATCTCGCCGGACAGCAAATCCATAATCTATGCCTCCACCCATTTGAGTGGCGATGCATGCCCACCGAAACCTGATCACTCCAAAGGCTATGTGTGGCCCTTATATAAAAGTTATGACATTTTCAAGGCCGATCCCGACGGAAAAAATATCGTGCGTTTAACTAAAACAGAGGGCTATGACGCCGAAGGTGTTTTTTCACCCCAGGGTGACAAAATTATTTTTACCTCACTGCGCACGGGTGACCTGGAACTTTTTATTATGAAACCCGATGGTTCTGAGGTTGAGCAACTCACCTTCGACGATGGTTATGATGGTGGTGCATTTTTTTCTTATGATGGTAAATGGATTGTATGGCGCGCATCACGCCCGCAAGGCAAGCAACTTGATGACTACAAATCACTCCTGGCAGAAGGCCTGATACGTCCCGGGAAACTTGAATTATTTATTATGAATCTGCAGGACCAGAAACCTGTTCAGATAACTAACAATAATGCGGCCAATTTTGGTCCTTATTGGCACCCCGATGGGCAACATATTATCTTTGCCTCGAATATGAACGACCCCAAAGGACGTAATTTCGACCTTTATCTGATTAATGTTAATACGCGGAAGATTGAACAAATTACAACTTACGAGAATTTTGATGGTTTCCCGATGTTTTCACATGACGGTAAAAAACTGGTCTTTGCATCCAACAGGAATGGCAAGGTCAGGGGTGAAACAAATGTATTCATTGCAGACTGGAAAAAATAAGTTATAAATTCCAGATGCCAGACCTGGTTTTCATGCCCGGAAGTGCTTAATAGAATATCAGTGATTCAGATAATACCATGCTGTTCGGACTCTCGATAAGATCATTTGCAACGATTAAAGACGTGGCAGACCAGACCTGGTTCAGGTTGGCACGCCGACCGATCAAGTCACCATGCTTACCATCGTAATACTCTGCCCACTCATCCTGATGCAGACGCTGCATGGCCTGACTGACAGCCTTCTTGGCCAGATCATCCCGGCCACTACGAATTGCCGCGCCAGCAAACATCCAGATTAGCATCGGCCAATTTCCACCATTATGGTATGACCAGGCCACGTTTTTGGGATCACAACCCGTCATCATTGACCACTCCTTTCCAGTAAGCGCAGGATAAACAAGCTTTAATGGCATGTTACCGATCAAGTCATCCCAGTGATGATCATAAAGTTGCATGATTTGCTCCGCTTGATCTTCAGTTGCCAAACCAAACATCACGGCAAGCAAGTTCCCGGACGAAAACAGTCGAAAGTCCATTCTACCCGGGCCAAGATTACCTATAAAATATCCCATCCCTTCCGGCAACCAGCCATCTATCCAGTCCGGTATTGTTTCAGGATAAATATTATGAAGATTTTTTGCATCCGGCCCAAATTCTTCTGAGCCAAAGCGGTGTATTTCGTTCAGGCGTTTTATATCCAGCCAATAATAAAAACGCACATACGAGAGTAAGGTCTGCATACGATATTTTGCCGTGGCCAACAAGGTTTCATTTTCCTTATTGGCAATCAGGAGGTCCTGGGCTGCATGTAACATTCCATAAAATAGCGACTGAATTTCCAGAGGGTGGCCCGCAACACCCATACGACGATCAATCATGAACGAACCATCCGGAACCAACATTGCCGGCGACGTTTCGAAGCTTTCTTTCAAATATAACTGCAGGATCTGTCTCATTCCCTGTTGAAATTCAGGGCTATGAGCAAGCGCCTGATCACCGGTTGTAACAACATACACTCGCAACAAAATCATCCACCACATTGCGGAATCAACCGGGGCCACCCGTCCAATTGCTCTTTCACCAAAATCTGCAACAATTCGATCATTGTTATCGATGTCCTTGACAACTTTGAAACTGGCGGGCATCAGGCCCATAGCCCTGTCATGTCCTCTCATGACGGGTTGTTGGGCAGACAGTGTTAATACCGTCTTCAGGAAATTTCGCACAATATCAGTTTCACCCTGCATCAGAAACACAAATGCAGAGGGCACAAAATCGCGTACAAAGCATTCAGCATAATTTACCGCAACAAGGGAAGAAGACTGAATCGCAGCAACAGTGCCTATCGGTTCGCCCTGATAACGGATTATTGAACGATTCAGGAGTTTGTATGCAGCTTCGAAGGCTGTTTCTTTACTCATAATAAATAATAAGAAAACTAAATGTTAATTATCGGATTAAATAAACCCGGGGATGAATAAACAGTATAATCCATCTTGAAATATCCTCAATAAATACAAATATTGTCCCGGTGTTTCATTTTGCTGTTTCAGGGAACGATTGTTGTTGATCCACGCCGTAACACCGCCGGGCCAAAACGTTCATTTATTTCATCCGTGACTTTATCTATCTCCTGACGGGCTTGTGTCTCATCGGAAAACAAATTCTGCTGTTGTGAAAGACCATCAAACCCGCAGACACCCACACCCAATAACCTTATCGGCAGATTTTTCTCAGACAAAAATATATCAAATAAGCCTGATATCGCCTTCCAGATTATTTGTGTGCTTTGAACAGGCTCTACCAGGGTTACAGAACGGGAAAATGTACTAAAATCCGACAATCTGACTTTCAATCGTATCGTACGTCCAGACAGGTTTTTACGTCGTAATCGCCATGCGACCTGCTCGGTCAACTGTAATAAATGCATCTTCAGGATTCTTTTGTCCTCCAGGTCGACCGCGAATGTTATTTCATTGGAAATCGATTTCGCCTGGTGCTCCGGCGTTACCGTGCGCTTATCGACTCCCCGCGACAGTTCTGCCAAACGCAAACCGTGCTTGCCAAAATGCTGTTGTAAAGTCTCTGTCGTCAACTCACGCACATCACGTATCTTGTACACCCCCATTTTGTTAAACAGCCCAAGTGTCACCTTTCCAACTCCCCATAATCGGCTAACAGGTAAAGGATCGAGGAATGCCTGTTTGTTTTCATCTTCGACAATCACAAATCCGTCAGGCTTTTCCAGGTCTGATGCTATTTTGGCCAAAAACATATTGGGTGCCACGCCGACTGACGCGACTAACTTCAGTTCATCTTTAATGTCCTGTTTGATTTTTTTAGCGATCTCACTCACATGCCCATGTAAACGCTGACTGGCAGACACATCTAAAAAGGCTTCATCCAGAGACAGAGGCTCAATAACGGGGGTATAATGTTCAAAAATAGATCGAATTTGATGTGAAACCTCTGAATACAACGCCATTCGAGGCGCCAACAGGACCGCATCAGGACAAAGCCTGAGCGCCTGGGCAGTTGGCATCGCACTATGAACACCGAACTTCCGTGCACGATAGTTTGCAGCGCAGACAACACCACGCTTACCAGGCTGGCCACCGACAATAACAGGATGCGCAACCAGCTCCGGCCTTTCACGTTCTTCGACCGAGGCAAAAAATGCATCCATATCGACATGAATAATCATGCTTGTATCCGAATGGTAGTTAGTTAAAAAAGCAATCGATCAGGCACCCGCCATTCCGGCAAAGCTTCCGCGTCCTGCTCACGCCCCTTACCACCGTCATTCCGGCACGGGTTTGGCCGGAATCCAGCTGAATCAGAAAAATTCGTTGTATGTTGAATATTAAACCTGAAACACAACGTTGCCAATATTGTCATCTGTTCCTTTCTACCCCCTGGATTCCGGCTAAAGGCATGCCGGAATGACGGGAAAAACCAGACCAATAGCCGGCGGTTTCGGTCATTAAATGACGAGTCTACACACAAAAAAGCCAACGGGGCAATATACCACGCTGGCTTTACACTAACTTGTAACTTTTAAGTTTAGTTTTTAACTCGTCGTATCGTTATTTTCGCCACTGGATTACGCCAGTCAAAATCTGCTGCGGCTAAATCACCAATACCATGAATGCCCGCGTGGATATGAACATAACCTTCTCCATCATCATTAGGAGAACCACCTGCGCCTCCACAAACCGGACCTGGCATGTTTGCGCACAATTCATCATTCGTCTCACTACCGGCGTCATACGCAGGTGACATAACTGTCATGGAATGTTTTGGTAATTTCATGCCGTTTACAGCAAAAAATGCGTCGTTTGTAGGAATAAGCATGGCTGCCACACTGATGCGATTTTTTTCCATTGCATGAATTCTGACTGTAACTGACTGCCCCGGTTCCAACAACCCGCCTGATGACGCAGATTTGTGAGGCTTCAGGGAAGCAGATAACCCGCTCGTATCCCCACCTTCAGCCATAGCGGCTAACACATCAGATGCCTTTGATCCAAGCATGAACATTTTTTTGCTGCGTTTATGCGTCGCCACCATAATGGGTGTAAATACTTCACTGCGAGTAAGATTAGTAATTGTTACATCATATTTCTCCTCACTGGCATAACTCGTTCCCATCAACATGCCCGATGCACATGCAACGCTTAATATAAAACCTCCAAGTTTTTTCATTTTTAATTCTCCATAGATTGTCTGTGTTATGAATAAATACACACCGGAATTGAAATTTCAGCGCGCACTGTAAAGCAAGGACAGGATCTACGGATGAGATCACGTTGTTTTCACGCAGTTATCACATTTTTATCACGGGCGATCAAAAGAAAAATAAATTGAAGAAACAAACTCGGCGAGATTATTTTAGACTGAATATAAATTAAAATATAAATGAATTTCATTGTTATAAGTTACGAAAAATTGACGCTCGCATTATATAAATAGGCATAACAATAATTTTTATTACATACTTCATTAAAATACCTGCGTTAATTTTATACAGAAATATTCCGTAGTCACATCTATATAAACATATAACCTCGCGAACTATTGATATAACACACCGAACTATCCTGAACACACTACTTCACTATAGACTCGAAAAAAAAACAACTGACTTTTTAAGAATATTTTTTTGATAAAAATAAAAATGTAATGCGGGCGACAATTTTAACTACTTATAAAATCATTCAATACCGCGGTTAACAGTTGATATTGGAGTTAAGCAAAAGAATGTACTAGGCTAAAAAGTGAGGGCAGCAACAATCTAAAATTCAATTCATTTTACACGGCTTATAATAATATACCGAATTACAACAAGGGTTATTAAACTGCACTATTAAAAGCTCGTCTGCAATATTTATTGGTGACCGATACATTTTTTCTTTACCGGTTATTTACGTTACAACTGCAGACGATAAAGCTACAAAAAAAAATAATAAAAATAGTAAAATAATAAAAACATTGGCTTGAGGGAGCTGATGAAAAACTGTTACCTATGGGATGGGTAATGAAACGTCGAAGTTAGGGTGTATAAATGACGTATTTTGGGCTTCTTTTTTCTCGCAAAGAGGGTGTATTCAGTTTATTTTTTGTTATTGCGCTGTTAGCTAGCACAATAACGCAAGCTGATATTGTCAAACCTACTGATAAGGTCTTTGACCACCTTGCCACCGGCTTCCCGCTTACCGGTCAGCACCAGTTCATTGCATGCGAAGCTTGTCATATTGTAGGCAACTTTGAAGGCACACCAACCCAGTGCAGCAAATGTCATGATACACATTTTTCAATCGGGCAACCGCCTGATCATATACCAACAATAGAGGAATGTGATCTCTGCCATTTAACGGAAGCTTTTTCTATTACGGCGCGCATGGATCACAGCTCGACTAGCAGCGCTTGCGCCTCTTGCCATGGACCCATTACAACCGGAAAACCAGACAACCATATCGCGGCAACTGATAACTGTGAAGATTGCCACACCACGTTCTTCTGGACCCCCCCTCATCAGGTTGATCATACCCAGGTACTGGGGACTTGTATAAGTTGTCACAACGGTACTATTGCGATTGGAAAATCACCCAACCACATTCGCGCAACAGATTTTTGTGATGCCTGTCATAACACCAGCACATTTTCCGATGTTATCACTGTTGACCACCAGGAAGTAATCGGCACATGTAATCAATGTCATGACGGTATTATTGCAACCGGAAAACACCCCAATCATTTAACAACAAACGAACAATGCGACGTTTGTCATACCACCGATGCCTGGCGCCCTGCTGCGTTTGAACACACAGATATTAGTGATAACTGTATCAGCTGCCATGATGGCGTGACGTCTATTGGCAAAAGCCCGAACCATATTTCGACCACAAACACTTGTGAGGCATGCCACAACACGATCACCTTTACGCCAACCATTCGTATTGACCACATAGAAGTGCTTGGAGATTGTTTTGGCTGCCACAATGGAAGACTGGCCGTTGGAAGATCCGCGACCCATATTCAATCCAGCACCGTCTGCGATGCCTGCCATATGGTCTCAGCCTGGTCTCCTGCTAACAGTGTTGACCATAGTGAATTTACAGGGTGTACCACATGCTGTGTCACATGCCATCAGGAAGGTGGAACAGCAAGAGGCAAAAAAACAAACCATATCAATGCCACAAATAATTGCGGTTCATGCCACAATACCGTTATTTTTTCACCTGCCGCGTTTGTTGACCACAGCCTGGTGACGGGAGATTGTGTCAGCTGTCATGACAATGTGACGGCACTTGGTGTATCCGCGACCCATATTCAATCCAGCACCACCTGCGATGCCTGCCATAGCACTCAGGCTTTTTTACCGGCTGTTTTTGTCGATCATAATGAGATTGATTTAACAGCCGGTTGTTTAAGCTGCCATAACGGCACCATTGCCATTGGAAAATCAGCAACGCATATTCAGTCCAGCGATACTTGTGATGCCTGCCACAGCACAACATCTTTTATACCTGCTGCAACAGTCGACCATAATCAGTTCATTCTTTCCGCTGGTTGCTTCAGTTGCCATGACGGTGTGACAGCAAAAGGAAAAAGCCCTACTCACATTCAAAGTTCCGATCTATGTGAAGCCTGCCACAGCACCATTAATTTTAAAGCCACTATCGCGGTAGATCATAGCCAGATAAATCTGGCCCCGGGATGTGCAAGTTGTCACAATGGCGTTACTGCCGGCGGGAAATCACCGAACCATATTCAATCCAGCACTCTATGCGAAGCCTGCCATAATACAACGGCATTTATGCCTACCATTGCCGTTAATCATAATGAAATAAATCTGGCGGTCGGGTGTGTAAGTTGCCACGACAACACCACCACCATTGGCAAGTCTCCTACCCATATACAAAGCTCCAGCCTGTGCGAAGCTTGCCATAATACGGCAGCATTTACTCCAACCATGGTAGTTGACCATAATGAAATTAGCCTGGCAGCCGGGTGCGCGAGTTGCCATGATGGCATGGTAGCGATTGGTAAAAGCACAACCCACATCCAATCCAGTGATAGTTGTAGTGCCTGTCATAGCACTTCTGCATTTGCAGCCACTATCCAGGTAGACCATAATGAAATTGACCTCTCTGTCGGTTGTATCACCTGCCATGATGGTGTAACCGCGATTGGCAAATCAGCTACTCATATCGCCAGCTCCACTAACTGCGAGGGTTGCCATAGTACCATTGCATTTATACCTGCCAGTGCAGTCGACCACAGTCAATTTGATTTAACGCCAGGCTGTTTTAGCTGCCATGATGGTGTGACCGCAGTTGGTCAATCAGCCACTCATCTCCAAAGCTCAAACCTGTGTGATGCATGTCATAGTACGGCCGCATTCATTCCAGCGATTACTGTTGACCATAACCAGTTTGATTTAACCGCAGGATGTATTAGTTGTCACGATGGCGTAACCGCAATCGGCAGATCACCTGCGCATATTCAGTCCAGCATCAACTGTGATGCATGCCATAGTACATCCGGCTTCATACCTGCTGTGACTGTGAATCATAATGAAATCGATTTAACGGTCGGGTGCATTAGCTGTCATGACAACGTCACCTCTATTGGCAAGTCTCTCACCCACATACAGACCTCCAACCTTTGTGAGGCTTGCCATAATACAACAACATTCATCCCACCAAATACGGTTGATCACGCCCAGATCAACCTGGCAGTGGGATGCTTGAGTTGCCATGACAACACGACGGCTATTGGTAAACCTCCCACCCATATACAGAGCTCCAACCAGTGCGAAGCTTGCCATAACACCACGGCATTTATTCCGACTATTGCCGTCGATCATAACGAAATCAATCTGGCAGTAGGGTGCGTGAGCTGTCATGATGGCACGATTGCGATTGGTAAAAGTGCAACCCATATTCAGTCCAGTGATAACTGTGTGGTCTGCCATAGTACTTCTGCATTTATTCCAACTACCCAGGTAGACCATAAAGAAATAAACCTCGCGGCCGGGTGTGTTAGTTGCCATGATGGCATAACAGCAATTGGTAAATCGCCTACCCACATCGCCAGTTCCAATACCTGTGAAAGTTGCCATAGTACAGTTGCATTTGCACCTGCCAGCGCGATCGACCATAGTCAGTTTGACTTAACACTGGGCTGTTTTAGCTGCCATGATGGCACTACCGCTATCGGTAAATCACCTACCCATATCGCCAGTTCCAATACCTGCGATTCATGCCACAGTACAGTCGCGTTCAAACCCGCTATTACTGTTGACCATAACCAGTTTGATTTAACGGCAGGATGCATCAGTTGTCACGATGGCGTAACCGCAATCGGTAGATCACCCGCACATATCCAGTCCAGCATCAACTGTGATGCATGCCATAGTACATCTGGCTTCATACCTGCTGTGACTGTGAATCATAATGAAATCGATTTAACGGTCGGGTGCGT
>JAUWSG010000121.1 GCA_030610155.1 Gammaproteobacteria bacterium | reverse complement strand
TGTGGTAAAACCGGTCTTAACCCAGCCGACCGCAGACGATGAAGTGCCGGTCAGTGACTGCTCTAATCTTGAGCATCCCCAGCCCCGCTTTTTGCAGTTGTTCTGTTACTTCGTCCACGCGGTAACTCGCGCACAGGGAGTTTAAAAAATCCTCCTGCAGTATCGCCGGTTCGGTTGCGGCATAGTCGCCGACCAATTGCCTGGCAGCCTGTAGCGAGTCTGGTCGCATCAAATCCATAATAAAAACCGATGTATTATCGGTTGTGTATTTTTTTATCATGTCCCATAGAATCATCGGGTCGGTCAGGTGGTGTAACAAACTGTTGGAAATAATGACGTCATAGTGCGCGCGTGGTAGTTGTGCTTTTGGCAGGTAGCCACAGATCAGGTCAACACGTCGTTCGAGTTTTTGTTTGATGACGGCCTCGCGGCCATGTTTGAGCATGTTTTTTGAGCCGTCCACACCCTCTAGTAAACACCGCGGATAGGTATTGGCAAAACGGATCGAGATATCGGCAGGGCCACAGCCGAGGTCCAGCACATGGCCCTGGATATTGGTGTAGGAAAACGTTTGTCTGAACAGTTCTATAAACAGGCTGTGCGGTTCATTAAAATCCGCGTTGGCATAGGCAAGCGCCTGTTTGTCCCCGTTCATCAAATCGGGTTCGGGAATGCGTTTCATCATTCTGGTGATAGTTGAGCTTATGTTTAACCGGGATCGGGCAGCAGGCTTTCGCCTTTGAACAAGTCGGCGATGGTTTCTCGTTGTCTAATGACGTGCATTTGGTCACCATCGACCATGACTTCTGCGGCGCGTGGGCGTGAATTGTAATTTGAGCTCATCACAAAGCCATAGGCTCCGGCGGAACAGACGGCCAATAGATCACCTTGCTGTATATTCAAGTCGCGATTTTTCCCCAGGAAGTCGGCTGTTTCACAAACCGGCCCGACGATATCGTAATTTTTCAGTTTGCCTTCAGGTCTTTTTTCGACCGGGATAATATTTTGCCAGGCGTCATACAAGGCTGGGCGCAGCAGGTCGTTCATTGCGCTATCGACAATAGCAAAATGTTTTTCGGCATTCGTTTTCAAATAGGTTACCGAGGTCGCCAGAATACCCGCATTGCCGACGATCGCCCGTCCGGGTTCGATCAGTAGTTTCAGTTTTTTGTTTTCCAGCAGTGGCAACAGGGCTTTTACATACTCGGCAGGTGAGGGGGGAGATTCATTGTCATAGGTTATACCCAGTCCGCCACCAACATCCAGGTGCTCGATTTCTATGTCATTGCTTTTGAGGTCATCGATAAGAAGTATTAAACGCTGTAGCGCATCGATAAACGGGGACATATCCGTCAACTGGGAGCCGATGTGGCAATCCAGGCCAATGACCTTGATGTGGGCCATTTGTGCCGCTTGCTGGAAAAGTGGCAATGCATACTCAATCTCAACGCCAAATTTATTCTCTTTTAATCCGGTCGAGATATAAGGGTGTGTATGTGCATCGACATCAGGGTTGACTCTGATTGAAACAGGCGCGACCTGATCGAGCCGGGAAGCAACATTATCGATTGCTGTCAGTTCTGCTGCTGATTCGATATTAAAGCAATGTATACCTGTTTGCAGTGCAAACTGTATTTCCTGATCTGTTTTACCGACGCCGGAAAAAACCGTTTTGCTGACATCACCGCCTGCTTTAATCACGCGCTCAAGTTCGCCACCGGACACGATGTCAAATCCGGACCCGAGGCGGGCCAGCAGGTTTAGCAGGGCAATATTGGAATTGGCTTTGACGGAGTAACAAATCAAATGGTCCAGGCTGACCAGTGCTTCGTCGAACACTTGCCAGTGGTGTTCGAGGGTGGCGCGTGAATAAATGTAGCACGGCGTGCCGACAGTGGCTGCGATTTCAGCGACGCTGACATCTTCCGCAAACAGGGAATTGCCGCGATATTCAAAATGATTCATTATTCTTGTCGCTTTTTTTGTTGAGAAGAGAGTTCTGGGAGGAAGTGTCAGTAGTGTCAGAAGTTGTAGAGGTGGATGCATCGGGCAAATACAGGTCGCCTTTTCTTCCACAGCCCGGCAACACCAGACTTATCGTGATGACGGCTAAAAGTATTATTATCAGGGTTCTGTGGGGCATGCCACTATCTCATACAGAATTTAATGTGACGACATTATAATGCGATTTACGAAAAGGTGCGACTATCATGTAATATCACATGATAAATTGGCGTGGGTTTGCATCAAAGAATAGAGGAGAGCGGTATGGAATTTGATCAGGAGCAGGGAAAAGTTGTACTGGAGCCCAGGACCCCGGTGACTGCATCCGTTATCTGGTTACATGGGCTGGGCGCCGATGGCCATGATTTTGAGGCGATCGTGCCTGAACTGGGTATTGCAGATGAGCTGGGAATCCGCTTTATTTTCCCGCACGCGCCGCATCGCCCGGTGACGATTAATAATGGTTATGTCATGCGGGCCTGGTATGACCTTGTCGGGATAGATCGCACATCACCGCATGATGAACAGGGTATTGGTGAATCTGAAGACATCACGCGAAAATTGATTCAGCAGGAGCTGGACCAGGGCGTAGCCGCATCCCGAATTATACTGGCCGGGTTTTCCCAGGGTGGGGCGGTTGTGTTACATACTGCATTACGTTATCCGCAGCGACTGGCAGGCGTGTTGGCATTGTCCACTTATTTACCGTTGCCTGATAAGCTGCCCGCAGAGTTAGATGCGTCTAATCAGGATATACCGGTCTGGATGGCGCATGGCACGGTTGATGATGTTGTGCCTGTTTCGTTGGGTGAGCATTCTCGTGATCTTCTAGTCTCGTTGGGATATCACGTTGACTGGAATGCTTATCTTATGCCGCATTCCGTTTGTCCTGATGAAATACAACATATTGCTGACTGGCTAAGAAAGATTCTGGCCTGAAGCCAGGCCTGGGTTATTCTCTTTCTACAGTGCATCAAGTTCCTTGTTCAGTTTGTCTTCGATGCGTTTTTTGTAATTTAAAAAATTGATGGTTTGTAATTTGTTTGATGACCCATCATTTAATAAAGAAGGGGATAGATCAATATCGGTAATATAGATAGGATATCGCAGACCACTTTTACGCAGATTGACCACATGTTTTGCTACTTCCCTGAATAAATCATTTCCGTGCTCGAAGGAAGAAAATTCTTTGTCATTGCAATAAATAGTGAAATCGACGGCGTCGAATTCGCTATTGGCGATGACCTGAACATTAAAAAATTTATTAGGTAATTTCCCGTGAGTGCTTCGTAATCTGTCTGAAAATATTTTTCCTTCTTTAGGTTTTGTTATTTTGAAAAACAACCTGTTTATAGGTTCAAGTGACTTTCCTCCATTTTCGTTAATGTGTTTTTGACGGTTCGAAATTGAGTCAAGAAACTGGTCGTACTGGTTGATTAATGAAATGTCATCGTAATAGGCCAGTTCCTGGCTGAATAGAGAGCCTGATTCATCAATAATATAAACTTCATAAATTTCTTCTTTTATGGTGCGGAAAAACAGTTGAACGGTGTTTTTTTTGTTAGCACCGAAAACAACAGGCAGCAATGTTTCTCTCAAGGACTGTGGGTCCAGTTGTGTAGGTGTGAATTGTGGTAAAGGCTCTGATAGATATTCAAGTAATGTAGTGTAATTCTCGCAATGTGATTTGTGTAATTTCCCTTTTTTATTTTTCAATACATAATACGCACGCCCGGCTTCGAATATGTAGCGCGATTCAGTCGCGTTTTCAGGTTTGCTGAAGAAGCTGATTACGCTCGAGAACAGGTCTTCAATTCTTTTGGCGATGGATTCCCCCCGGCTGGTGGAAAAACTGTATACGTGTGGCAGCGGTGGTGCATCAAATGACTCTTCCGACGAGGCATTCAATTCCATGTATTGGCAAATGCAGTTCTGCAGACCGTTTGCTCCGGTAAAAGAGAAGGTCAGGATTTCTTCCCAGCTTGTTTCTACAATAAGGTCAAATGATAAAGCCAGATTTAGTGAAAAACCGCTGTAATTTAGCACGTCGGCTTTGTTGCTAATAATGTCGGTATCGGTGAGTCCGTGTTCGGTCAGTGGATCAAGCCCTGCATTGATAAAGATAATTGAGGATATGATCTTCGGTTTTCTCGACAACAGTTCTATATTGGTGCGAGGCAGTTTGCCTTCAGGGAAGTGCATTTGAAAGCATTGGTTGATTTTTGTCAGCTCACTGGTGTCCAGAATGCTGGTTTTGGAACGTATCGTCGTCGCGGTGCGCGCATTCATAATTTTATTAAAATGACACCAGCTAAGAATACTGATTATGTTGGCGTCGTGTTTTAATGGGGTACGTGGCCCGCCTGTATTGTTCTTATCAAGAAAAAGCAGCCAGTTTTCATGATTGTCTTTTCCGGCAATGTGTTCAAGTGATAATTGTTCTTCGAACAGATCTTCAGAAATTCCGTGATTGATAAGCTCCACTTTCCCGGCTTTTCTTTCGAAGGCGGCATAGAGTTTTCTGCCGAGTATATTAAGATCATTCTGATTGATCTGTGTGAGACTGGATTGTTCGCGTGCAAAATTAGACAAGGAAAGATAGCTGTTGGTTAGCTCGTCTGCTAATATTTTCCGTTCTTTCTGGACGCGATGAATTTTCCATGATTCCCGGTTATCCAGAATTTCCAGCATAGTTTCATTCCAGCCCCAGTCTGTCACCATTGTGTCGAGAGTTTCTCTGCGCCAGGGTAGGTCGTTACTCCTGCCTGGTACGCTTAGCTTTATGTTTGTTTTGAAATAAAAGCAACGCCTTACCAGGTCCAGGCGTTCCACTTCATTGCGTGTACCCAGGTATTCTTCCAGTTTAGAGTAAAGCATGAGATAAGGGTCAAGCTTGCTGATATTGGTTTCGCCTTCGTAGACGGCGCGTTTAAACCGGGAGCTCAGAAAGTCAATATTGGGGTATTCCTGGGCATAGGTTTCCATGACCAGGATTTTGAGAACAGATTTGTAAGGCGAGTCGATGCCTTTATACATTTGCCACAATGCGGCGCCAAAGAACTCCGAGGAAGTAATTCCGGCCAGTGATCCGAAATCTATATATTCATTGTTGGATATCTGCCGGGTCTTCACCAGGTTGGAAATATAACCCTCATAATTCTTTTCTTCATCAGAGGGTACCAGCCACCATATCGGGTAACGGCCGCCAACCAGCAAGCTGGTGCGGTAGAATTCTTCCAGTAACAAATGGTGTTGAGCAGAACCACTGCTTTCGCTGCTTATGCCGGTATGTGTGCCTGTTTTAAATTTTTCTGCATCCATCAGGAAAAAATGCACTTCCAGGTTGAGACTTCCAGCCCACTGCTCAACTGCGATTGCCTTTTGTTGTAATGCGGCAATCTGCGCATCGGTTAAATTCGGGTTGTAACAAAGCCAGATATCAAAATCACTTTTATCCGAATGAGTCACCGTACCGGTGCTGCCCATTAAAAAAATTGACACAATTTCAAATGTGCGCATCGCCCGTCGTTTATATTCAAAGGATTTCTCAAGCCTTTTTGCGGCCGCGATGCTTTTTTCACTGGGGTTGTAATCAGGGATGCCGGCCGGTGTTTTTTGCGAGGTATATCCGGGCAGTAAGGGGTTGTTGATATGAAATAACAGTGGCAGCAAGTCGAGGAAATCACGTTGCTTCCAGCGTAGTGATGCCTGGGTACGTTTCATCCTTTCGCGATTGAGCGCAAAAAACCGGTTCTTTGTAAAATCGATATCTTTTTTCTTTTGCGCTAACAAAATATTTTTCCTGCTGTGTTACGGACTACCGTATATTTTAATTCGTTGATAAATATTAAAAAATTGGCTTTTATTGGTGGATCAATTGATGTGTTATCCTGCCAAGCGTTTAATTTAAAATGATCCTGGCTGGCGATGTTTGATTGTTTAAGTTGTCTATATTCATGCCGATTATATCTATAGAAGATTTTCTGAGCGCCGCCGATGCCTTACTGTACCTAGATCGGATGAAAGCGCAGATTCTTAAGAGTAATGGCCGGTTGATCGACGTTTTATATTATAAAAATATTAGTAAAATCAGTGGAATGCGTGTCAATTAAGCAGCTTGCACGCGGGTGTTCAGGGTAATTAAATAATACAGGTATTTTTGGAGCAACTTCATGGAAAACCAAATTGATATGACACAAATGACACAAATTCTCCAAATGTCTCCATCGGGTGTTGTCGTTCTGGATGCAGAAGGACAAATAAGCTGGGCGAACAGGACATTTGAACAAATTTTAGGCCAGCCCCTGGCGCAATTAAGTGGTCAAAAGTTTACCGGCATTGCGGAAGTTAATTTGACCGAAATGCTGGACGGAAACGAAGCGTATCAAATACTGAGCGGCCCGGATCGGGCAGAAAAGTGGTATGCGCGTCATTCCCAGCCTCTGATGTCGGATGTTTCTAATAAGTATACGGTTGAGTACCTGACAGATGTGACAAACCTGAAAAGTGCGCAGGTGGAACGGGATCTGTTGTCCGCACAATTGCAGGAAATAGCACCGATTGACCCCAACAGTGGCTTGTTAACTGAAAAGGCGATTATGCAAAATGTTGATTTACTGGTATCGCGTAGTCGGCGTTATGAAAACCCCTTGTCGGTTGTGGTAATGGATGTGGATAGTGCGGGTTCCGGGGGTGATAATGAGCAGGTCATGCATTCGATTGGCCAGTTACTCAAGGACCAGATGCGCTGGGCTGATTTGATTTGCCGTGTTAAGGACAACCGGATTCTGATGGTGCTGCCGGAAACCGATAGTGCCGCCACCGCAAAACTGGTTGATAAAATCGGTGCGCATCTCAAGCAATTAACGGTTCCGTACGGGGAAGGTAAGCCAGTCCCGATCGATGCGAATTTTGGGTTGTCCAGCTGGGAGAAAGGTGATGACAGGACGATTATGCTTGATCGTGCTTTTAATGCCTTGAAGACAACCGCGTAACAAACTGCCAGTACTTTGTACATAATGTGGCTTTCCAGTGAGAGAGCCACATATCACTTCTCTTCCGCAAACAGGTGTTGTCAGTTTTAATTAGTATTAAATACTAAATTTATTCAGTTTGCTGGCAAACTACGATACATCTTTGTTACATTTGTTGGCATGACCCGCCGTGCGACAATATTCTTTACAGCTGCTCTGATAGCGAGCTCATTTTGCCGTGATGTGCAGGCGGTTGTGCTCGAAGACTTAAACTATGGCTTTGCCACTTATCTAGGCAGTGGTATCTACAGAGCGGGCGACCAGAGTGTACAGGTCTATCAGATACCCCTTTCTTATCGGTTTTTTGAACCCGACGAGAAAAAAAACTGGGGGCTGAAATTAACGCTGCCCATCACCCTGGGGTTTTACGATTTCGTGCTGGAAGATATTTTGGAAGGTTTTCCAGATGAATTATCAACGCTTTCTATTGTGCCTGGAGTGGTATTTCAGTATCAAGTGACGGATAGATGGCAACTAAGCCCCTTCGCTGACTATGGTGTTGCGGAAAATTTGTCGAATGGTGATGCTTCCAGGATTTATTCTTATGGGCTCAGAAGCGAATATGCGTATGTTACCGAAAACGTCACGTATACTCTGGATAACCGGCTGTTATACGCGAAACAAAAAGGCGTTGATCGAAGTGCGGTGAGTGATTTTGGTGCCTTTGAAACCAGTCTGGATTTCAGGTTCAAGTCGTTCCCCTTTTTTAAAACATACCTGGCGGATATCAGTGTTTATATTGCCAATTTCCGGTATTTTGACGACCTGGAGTTTTTGTTTCCTCCCGCGCGACCTGTTCGTGTGCTGGTACAGAACGAAATTGGCATTACCGTTGGCGTGCAAATAAAAAATAAAACCAAATATATTGATATTCCCCGTGTGGGTCTGGCGGTGCGCAAAGGTGATGGTCTGAATGCTATCCGTATCGTTTTTGGTACGCCGTTTTAAGCCAGGGATGGCTTTATGTCTCGGGAGCACAGGGATGTGCGGAGAGACACTGACCTTCAATTGCCTCAGGGTGCCTGAAAAAATCTCCCGACCTCCAATTCCTCAAGCTTATGCGTTGTGCAGGATGTACTAGTATCACGGGAGGGTATGGATGTCAGTCATTCAGCTTATGAATTCAGTTTGTGTTGCCAGGAGAGTTGTACATTAAATAGTACGCAGGCTTCATCAACAGTATTCAGGTTGGTCAGTCTGGTGTTGTCGGTGCTGAAAGAGATCGTATCACTCATCTTCAGGTCGCGCGATGAAGTAATGTCAAAGTTCACCTGCTCGTTATTCGTTGCCTGTAAAGCATATTCGTTTAACCTGACCTCACCGGCAAGCACCAGGTACATACTATTCATGCCGGGATGGCAATAGCAGGGCATGTCCTGATGTGGTGGAATCGTCAGAAATCCACAGGTCACATCTCTTTCTTCAAACAGGCTATGCCATAAGGCATCAGGCTTGTTTTCTGTCAGGGTAATGCCGTTAAACGAGTCAATGTATTCCGGGACTTGCAATAATCTTTTATGCAGCAGCCGCAGATTGTGGGAGACCAATACATCCATTTCGATGTTCTTGTTATCCGACTGTAAATGAGCGAGTTTCATGCCTGTAACGAACTCTTTAAAAATACTGGAAATGCGTCTTGATAAGGGTAATGAAGATGGGGTTAGCCGGCTTTGTTGTGAGATCATATGTCCCAATTGTTGTTCTGGCTCAAATTTACTTTTATATTGTAAGTTAATCATTTCAGGTTGTACTCGGTATGGTTATCAACAAAACGCAAAGAAACACTTGTTTGTTATTATTGTTAATCGTTCTTTGCGCCTGCTGATATTGATGATAATCGTTATTTTTTTACGATCTGAATCCAGGGTTTTCCGGGACGCTCAGGTATATTTGCAACATCATCGGTATTGGATTGTTTAACTGTCCTGTCCGCCGCTTTCCAGCCTGTCAGACCTCCTTCGATGTAGCGTACGTTCTCATAGCCGGACATTAAGCAATATATCAGAGCATAAATGGATTGGCTGGCATCCTGTGAATACAGCAGAATATCGGC
>JAUWSG010000197.1 GCA_030610155.1 Gammaproteobacteria bacterium | reverse complement strand
GAAATAATACAAAAACCAATACCGGTATAGAAAAAGATGCAATTACGATGGCTCGGATCATTCTCATTAAAATCTAACTTCTATGTAAAAGGAAATAAGAACTCGGTTTGGTTTATCAATTATGAATAACCGCATTCAGTTGTGGCTTCAACCGGTCGGTCGCCAACAATAATGTGTGGAACTTAATGAGCCTGTCGTTTCTCGATCAATTCCTGAATTAGCGGCGTACATATTACATTCATTGCCTGCTGCATCTGACTGCCGGAGATAACAATAGTATTAGGGCGAGACATTTTTGCGCCATCAATTTTACTGAGGATATAAGGAAAGTCGAAACGCTTAGGAGATCGGAAACGAATTACAACAATACATTCACTGGTTTCCGGAATTTCCCTTGCCACAAATGGATTTGATGTATCTACAATAGGAACACGCTGAAAATTAATGTCTGTTACAGAGAATTGCGGCACGATGAAATGAATATAGTCTTGCATACGATTAACGATATTAACTGCTGTTGATTCATCTGAATAACCTTTCGCCTTCATATCACTGTTAATTTTCTGAATCCATTCAAGGTTAACTACAGGAACTACACCCAGTAATAAATCGACATGCTGAGCCACATCAATTCCACCATTTATTTTATTATCTCTGCGCTCATTTATCATTATCGTATAACGCGACGCTTCCCGCCGCGTCCAACGGTTAGCGACAACACCACCATGCAAACCTTCATAGAATAAAAGATCTGAATCGCCGGGAAGTGTTTCCCAGTCCGCGAATGATCCTTCATTTAGATTTGTTCCTGCCGCTGCTTCTCGACTGATATACCTGCGTAATTTACCTGTGCCTGTTTGAGAGTACTCACTAAACAAAGATTCAAGCAAATCAAAGCGGTTAACATCTGGACCATATGGGCTTAACGTCTCTCCAGCTGTTTCGGAATCTTTTAGCACAGCCTGCATTTCATCACGGTCATATCGTCGAAAGCATTCGCCATCAACAAACTCAGCGTGAATACCTCTATTCTTAAAGATATCGCTAAAAGCCTGTTTTACCACCGTAGTACCTGCACCAGAGGCACCAGTTACAGCAACAATAGGATGTTTTTCTGACATTCTCCTAACCTTCTCTAAAATTCTATCTTATCTAAGAATATAAATTCAGCGTAAGTTAACTTTCCCCATACCTGTTGCAGTGACAATGACGTTAGCCATCGACACACCAATTTGATCTGCAAATCGATCAAGGTAATTTTGTTTTGGTGTAAAATCTACTATCTTTTCCACACCAATAACTTCACGAGCAACGAAACTGCTATTGCCCAAACCATCCACCAACCCTAGCTTGAGCCCTTCTTCTCCACTCCAGAATAAACCAGTAAACAGTTCGGGAGACTTCGAAAGTCGATCTCCCCGCCCTTCTTTAACTTTGTCTATAAATTGCTGATGGATAGTGTCCAATAGACCCTGTACGTGTTTTACTTCAGAATTCTTCAGTGGTGAGAAAGGATCAAGTACGCCTTTGTGTTTACCTGCTGTCAGCAGACGTCTTTCAACACCAAGTTTATCAATTGCCTCAACAAACCCGAAACCATCCATTAACACACCGATGGATCCAACAATGCTGGCCTTATCCGCATATATTTCATCTGCTGCAGCCGCAATATAATAACCACCCGATGCGCAAATATCAGAAATAACTGCATAGAGTTTTTTGTCCGGGTATTTTTCACGCAGACGTTTGATTTAATCATAAAAATAGCCAGACTTTACGGGGCTACCTCACGGGCTATTAATAAGTAAAATAACTGCGGCCGTATTTTTATGCTTGAACGCTTCTCGCAAACCACCAACAAGGGCGTCAGCATTGGCGGGTGATTCTGCCGAGATAACGCCTTCGAGATCAACCAGCGCGGTATGCTTGCCAGGTGTTATTTTTCCTGTATCCCACCCCGATGGGATATAAAAAAATATGACAAAAATATACACAAACACAAGCGATTTGAAAAATATTCCCCATCGACGTGCGCGTCGCTGTTCATTTAATGATGCAAATGCAAGCCTGTTTAAAACATCACGCTCCCATTCACTTTTATTTTCATCACTCATGTTTTCTTTTTTCCCTTTATGATCGCCGAAAATAGCCCACTTCTTTCCTGTATTAGATTGTCCCGCATTAGTTTGTTGTGAAACTTCAGGGCCTGATATCCAAATATCATCCTTATCCTGTGAGCCACTCTGATCTTTACCCTCAGAATTATTCTGGCTAGCGCCAGAACTTTCTGGATCATCTTTATCTGTCATAACATAACCTTTTATTTATTCTTTAGATTTACAAATTTCTGATACTAAATTAGGCGCTATTATTGAAAATGATTTTTTGAATGTCGCTTTAACCACTCAGGTAGTTCCTGTATTGAGGTTAAACAATCTAATGGATTGCACTCTAATAATCGATCTCGTTCATGCGCACCATAATCTACACCCAGGGAAGCAACACCCGCAGCATTTGCCATTTCTAAATCATACTCTGTATCCCCAATCATTAACGCCTTATTGAACGATACATCTAATATTTCTATAATTTCATTTAGACTTTGAGGGTCTGGCTTTGAACAGGTTTCATCTGCACATCGACTTTCTAGAAAATACTTTCCAAATCCGGTTGATGCAAATGCTCGATCCATGCCTTGCCTGCCTTTTCCCGTAGCAACCGCTAACAAATAGCCCTGATCATACAAACGTTCTAGCACTTCCCCTGCCCCATCAAATGGTTCGCAAGAGTCATCAGCAAAAAAATGATACCGGTAACGATCAATTATCGATTCACAGGTATCGCTACTAACTCCTGGCAACAATGTTGCCACAGCTTCTCGCATACCCAAACCAATAATATTGCGTACACTACCGTCCGAAACAGTCTCCATTCCCGTATCATCAAAAGCACACTGCATACTGTTAATAATATGGGCTTCAGAATCCATTAATGTTCCGTCCCAGTCAAAAACAATAAGGTCAAAAGCTTTTTGCACTACGACTCCAGTTTCTTCAACACTTTCTTTAACTCAGCACTTAATGGTGCCTCAATAAAATATTGTTTATCGCTGGCTGACAAATAAAATGCCACCGATTCAGCATGCAAAAATAAACGGTTTAGCCCAAAGTCCTTCATGCTTCGGTTAAACGCCTCATCTCCATATTTTTCGTCACCGGCGATAGGGCAACCAATCGAATCCGCATGTACCCTTATTTGGTGGGTGCGCCCTGTTAACAAGCCCACCTCGACCAGACTGGCATTGGAGTAAATAGTAACGGGTTTGAACAAACTCAAGGCCGATTTACCCTCCTCACTCACCCGAACCACCCGTTCGCCAGATTTTAGCGTATTTTTTAACAGTGGCGCGTCTACGCGACGCTTTCCACCTTCCCAGCGCCCTTTTACCAGTGCCAGGTATTTTTTCTCCATTTTCTCGCCATGTTCACCACGAAGAAGGGCGTGCAGTTCACGCAACACACTGCGTTTTTTGGCGATAATCAACGCACCCGAGGTATCACGATCCAGTCGATGAACCAGCTCCAGGTAGGGAGCATCCGGCCGAAGGGCCCTCAACGCCTCAATTACCCCATAATTCAGACCGCTACCGCCGTGCACGGCAAGGCCGGACGGCTTATTGAGCACCAAAAACCCCTTTTCTTCCACAAGGATACTATTCTCGATCAATGACAGCACTCGCTGCCCTGGAGCCTTCATTTTTGAAGGCTCTCCCAGCCTCACGGGAGGAATACGAACGTCATCACCTGCCTGTAGACGGTAACTGGCCTTGATTCTTCCCTTATTGACCCTCACCTCACCCTTGCGAAGGATCCGGTAAATACGGCTCTTCGGAACCCCTTTGAGGAAGCTCAACAGGAAATTATCGATCCGCTGACCGGCCCGATCCTCGTCAATCTGGACATACTGCACTTTTGGCGCCGCGGCGGGCTTCGAATCACTCATCCGCGTAATAATAACAATCTTTACGATCAGATTGATGCATTGGGTGAAGACTGCTATATTGCATCTGATTTTAGCGGGATAGTATTGATTTTAGGTACATTTTAGTGGCATTCCCTTACAGGATGCCCAGTTAGATAAAAAACCGAGAAACAACACAGAATTTCCAACATCCGTGTCATGACGGGTGTTTTTTAACTTTTTTAGTGCGCTCCCATGTCCATCTTGTGATCATGACGAGCTAACCGACAACCAGGCAAATCGGTTCGCGGCTCAAGCCGGCGAACGATCGCTGAATTGTCGATTGTGATGCCCTTGCTCCCGCAGCAGCAAGTGGACAACAGGTTGAGCGCACGGACGATATAACATGAAAAGAATGCTTTTTAACGCAACTCAGTCAGAGGAGATGCGTGTCGCAATGGTCGATGGCCAGCGACTCTACGATCTGGATATTGAAACTGCTGGACGCGAACAAAAAAAGGCCAATATTTACAAAGGCCGTATCACCCGCATAGAACCCAGTCTGGAAGCTGCCTTCGTCGATTACGGCGCAGAAAGGCATGGATTCCTGCCACTGAAAGAAATCTCCCGCTCCTACTTTAAACCAGATGCAAAGCTGGGCGGTGGGCGCGTCAACATCAAAGAAGTACTCAAGGAAGGCACAGAAGTTGTCATCCAGATAGATAAAGAAGAACGCGGCAATAAAGGTGCTGCGCTGACCACATTTATCAGCCTTGCTGGACGCTACCTGGTTTTAATGCCGAACAATCCCCGTGCTGGTGGTGTTTCACGCCGTATTGTGGGCGACGAACGTAACCTGATTCGTGATGCCCTGGCTGCGCTGGAAATCCCTGAAGATATGGGACTCATCGTGCGCACTGCGGGTGTCGGCAAAAACCCTGAAGAACTGCAGTGGGATCTCGATTACCTGTTGCAACTGTGGGAGGCCATTGATAAAGCTTCAAAAGAGCGCTCTTCACCATTCTTGATCTATCAAGAAAGAAATCTCGTCATCCGTGATATCCGGGATTATCTGCGCAAGGATATCGCCGAGATCTTAATCGACGATAAAGAAACCCATGTAAAAGCCTGCGAGTTTATGCAGCAAGTGATGCCGCACAATCTCAACAAGATTAAATATTACGATGACAAGGTTCCTTTGTTCACCCGTT
>JAUWSG010000156.1 GCA_030610155.1 Gammaproteobacteria bacterium | reverse complement strand
TAGCGGATGTTAAACCCATTCCAGTTGAAGTGACTGATGAAACCCCGGACAAACCAGATGATGTTAACCCTCATATACTAACACCTGATAAAAAATCAAACTCTGTTTTCTTTTTCGTACTCGGCTTTGTCTTTCTTGCCCTGATTTTGATCCCGCTCCAGGAGCTTGTTAGGAGTAAAAAGGAAAATAGTCAAAATCTTGTCTCAGAAAATTTATCCATTGCCGTTTTACCATTTGATAACGAAGGTAGTGATGAGAAAAATGCTTATTTTGCTGATGGCATAACAACTGATTTAATCACAGATTTAACCAAGGTCGAAGGGCTACTGGTTATTTCACGGGATTCTACAAATAACTATCGAGGAAAAATATCAGACATTAATAACATAGCCGACAGCCTGGACGTACGTTATATATTGCATGGGAATGTGCGCCGCGAAGATCAATCCATACGCATAAATGCTTTCTTGATTGACAGTAAAACTGATAAGCAACTATGGGCTGAACGTTACGACGGCGAAATAAGTAATATTTTTGGTTTGCAAGACAAAATAACAGATGAAATCGTCTCTGCTTTGAGAATCAAGTTATCGGCAACGGAAAATAAAAATCTTGCGTATCGATCCACGCACAATATTCAGGCTTACGAAATTTTTTTAAAAGCAAGAGAACAAACATATCTTTACTCGAAACAGAATAATGCGCATGCACAGCAATTATTAAAAAAGGCTATTGAATTAGATCCAGACTTTGGCGCAGCTTATGCTTTACTTGCCTGGTCGACTACCTATGACTATATGAATGGTTGGAGCAAGGACCCCGAACAAACGTTAAATCAGGCGTTTTATCTTGCTAACAAAGCATTGAGTCTACATGACCGGTTGAAGATTGCTTATTTTGCAAAGGGGCTCGTATTACGGGAGCAAAAAAAATATGACAAGGCACTTGTTGAGGCGGAAAAAGCGATCGCAATTGATCCAAATTATGCCAATGCACATGTACTGGTTGCAACATTATTATATTATGCAGGCAAGCCCAGGGAGGGTCTGGAACGCATGAAACTGGCAATTCGCTTGAACCCTCATCATCCACATAACTATCCATTTCATGTAGGACAAGCCTATTTTGTGCTTAAACAATATGACAAAGCGATAGATGCTTTTAACAGCGGACTGGAAAGCAGACCACGCTCCCAGAGATTACGGTTATGGTTGGCTGCCGCCTATGCCCAGTCCGGTGAGATTGAAGATGCACAATGGGAGATTGAACAGATTTTGTTATTAAATCCTGAATTTTCCTACAAACAATTAAATGATATTTTTCCTTTCAAAAATCCAGCCGACCTTGCACATTTTCTTCGAGGTCTGCAAATGGCGGGGCTGACAACAGATGAGAGTAGTGGTGTAGGTGCTACAAAATAGCTTCGGAGTAACGCACCCCATTTCCCGCTGCGTTTTATTATGACCACACTCCACGTTTATAAATAAGAGGAGAAGGAACACCGACAAAAGGATTTTCTGCTTAAAAGAAATAACGCGCCCTTAATTCGAACTTGCTGTCATTCAGCTTTTCACCAAACTCGCTGAACTCATCACCCTGTAGAAAGTTGAATTTAAAACGCAGCTCAAGATTATTGATACCGGTATAGCTGACCTCAGGCGCTATATTATAGCTATGGTCTACAAGATTAATAATAGCCGTAATTGCCGGGATCACATACAAAAGATCAAACGGCTCTTTTTGCATGATTCTGACGTACAAATAATCCCGCATTACATTCTGGCTGACAAAACCGGCATTGGCGAGATTACGCACAGCATTAAAAGCCGCATCGACATCAGGCTGAAAGGGTGCATCCTCTACCAGTTGATAGAACACCCGCATTTGATCTTCAGTAAAACCCGCACCATTATGATAATACTCGGCTATATAGGTTGTATCATTCTCAGTAAGATAACGTAAGCCCAGCAGCCAGCTGATAACATCTTCGGCTTGAGTGCCTGGATTACCCTGATCATCAAGCAACAGCCGATCAACATCGTTGATATACGCCCATTCCCCGTGCACTTCAAAATTGGTGCTAATGTTACGTGAAAAGTCCAGACCATAACGCGCTGCGCGACTACCTTGTGACAAAAACAGAAAATCAATATCGGTGTCCTTGTAAAGCATATATACCCTGCCGGCAAAGTTATTATCTTCCGAACCAAAATCTTTATTTACATTCTCTGTGACAGGTAAAAAAACCGGCGTAACGGAGATTGTCTGCAAATCACCCGTCAGGCTTTTTATCCAGTCACCACTGACGACGGTAAAACCTTCACGCGCCAGATCCGGTTCATTCGGGTCTTTGGGGCGCTCGACAAATCCAACAGGATTCCAGGCATACCCTTTCCCCCACTTGATCAGTTTTTTCCCCACATCCAGGGCCAGGCTGGTTTTGGCTTGCCAGGACAGATATGCTTCATGGACTTCAATTTCGGAATGATCAATAAAATCATCTTTAAATGCGGTCGGATTCAAGCGCGCATATGCGGTAAATTCGTCCTGCTGATAACGACCTTCAAGTTGCAAGGTCGTGGCATAACGATTATTAGTCTCTGGCTGCTTACCGTCAAAAATATTAAGCTGGTAAATAGCAGCGTCGGTATTCAGCCGCGCATGCTCCAGGCGCAGTTCCGCATAGCCGCCAAACTCAAACGGGCTTTTTTCATAAGCGGACATATCAAAACTGTATTCATCCTGAGTAATACCAGGACGAGCGAATAATAAAAGTGAGTTAAAAACAAATATATAAGCTAAAAAAGCGGATTTCGATATCTTCCATTTCATCGAAGCTCTTCTATTCGTGGCAGATAGGTCAAGGTAAATACTTCATCATCAAAATCACGTTTTTTGATACGTGAATACAACATAACTGACTTGTAACCTTTATATAGCGGGCTGTCTGTTTCCAACACAGCGGGACGATTAATTCCGCCACCAAAATCTTTCATGTTTTTATAATTCAATGTCTTGATTAACAGACCCGTTGACGCGTAGGCCTCGATACTGATGGGCACCAATGCCTTTTTATCAACAAACATTGTCAGTTTGTCATAGGCCACAGAATTAGTTTTGGCCTTTAAATACAGGATGTATTGATCCTTTTTTTCTTCCACTTTTTCGACAGTGTATTCTTCACTGTAATCCAGGCGCAAAATATCTGAATTATTAAATACACCACCCACCACTGACTGCAAACTTGTGATACGCAAAGGCTTACCGACGCTGGGTATAAACAACCACATATTCTCACCCAGTCGCAACGTACTACGTCCTTTTTCTGATGGCGGATCAAGGAACAGAGCAACCATTTTATCCTGACCTTTTTTCACTGAATACAATACAAACTCTTTTTTACTGCCGTCAGGCTCAATGTTGATTAATTTTCGATACATCTCATAAGATGTTGGTTGCAGGTTACGGTCGATCTGCTTTAGCAAGGCATTTCCATCAACTGCCACAGCAGGGCTTATGATGAAGAGCAACCACACCGCAAATATTATTTTTCTCATCGCCATAACATTATCCCTGGTCGCAATATATCGTTTTCAATTATACATGCCTCAAAGCGTCGATCGGGTCCATGCGGGATGCCTTCCACGCGGGTTGTACGCTGGCAATAATGGCGACCCCGATCACCACAGAACAGATTACAATCACTTCAGTTACTGAAATTGACGGCGTTAACACCAGGTCCTGTTGCCGCCCGAACGAGAATGTCAGCTCTTTCACATTCAAGATGGCAATCGTGATCAAACTAATGACCGTGCCGGTGACGGTACCAACAAGTCCTAACAAAAATCCTTCAGTAATAAACAGAGACAATATTTTACCAGGACTTGTACCGATGGCGGATATTGTGCCGATCTCACGAATACGTTCATACACCGCCATCACCATGACATTCATAATACTGATCAACACAATCGATACCAGCATGATCTTGATAAACAAAGTCAGCAAGTCAATCATTTTTGCGATATTGGAAAACGGAGAGAGTTTCTCCCATTTATGTACTTCAAATGCGCCCTTGCCCTTCTGATTAATATATTGCGACATGGTTTGTTTCAATGCCATAAAGGTATTTTCCAGTTTGCCCGGATTTTTCAAACGTATTACGATCTCACTGACATCTTCTTCTTCAAAACGTAACAAGGTACGCGCATCATCAATATGCATATAACCATCACGTCCCCCCGGCCCGGAAATACCCTCCAGAATACCTTGCACCTCAAACGTTAACCCATTTACCGAACCATCCTTATTGTTAGCCACGATCACAGCCGTATCGCCAGGCTTCACCCCCAGTCCTTTAGCGATGATTTCCGGAATAAGTATTTTTCCTTTGGTCAACAAAGCACCTTCCTTTTTGCCCGCAATAATACGCCCGGCTAATAAAGGTGCCGTTTTGGCTTCATCCTCCGGTACCACGGCATTCAGACGTATATTGGTTGTTTCAGTAAAATTACTATACATCGCGCCAAACTTGATACGCTCGGAATAGGCTTCTATATTATCCAGCTCAGACAAGGCTTCCTTGACCTTCTCCACCATGCGCGGCTTCATATTCATATGCAGCGGTAAACTGTCAATCGACGAGACGTAACCGCGTTTGTGCACCTGAATGTGTCCCAACATTGAATCCGTGATTTGACCTACCATCATGGCTTTAAACGAGCTCGACACACTGATAAACAACAACACGGCGACAATACCAACAGTGATCAACATTGAAGTTAACAAGGTGCGGCGGCGATAACGCAACAGGTTTTTCCAGGCGATTCGAATCGTATTAAGCATTAGCGGCCGCTCCTGTGGATTTGGTTTGATTATTTAAATAACCATCTTCCAGCACAAAGGTCACTTCCGCCTCTTTCATGATTTTGGGGTCATGCGTGGAAAAAACAAAGGTGGTACCAAATTCATCACGCATGCATTTCATCAGATCTATGATGCGATAAGCGGTGTCGTGATCCAGGTTAGCCGTCGGCTCATCAGCCAATACCAGTTTGGAATGTGTTACCAATGCACGCGCAACTGCAACACGCTGTTTTTGTCCGCCCGACAACTGGTCTGGCCGTTTATTGGCCTGCTCTTCCATACCGACCGCACTCAATAATTCCATCACACGTTCACGGCGTTTCGCCGGCGGCCAGTTTTGCACCATCATTAACGGGTATTCAATATTTTCATAGGCCGAAAGTATCGGGATTAAATTAAAATCCTGGAACACGAACCCGATATGTTGACCACGAAAATGTGCGGCTTCCTTGCGATTGAGTTTAGACACATCCTGATCCAGGACTTTCAACACACCCTCCGTAGGATGGTCCAGGCAACCCACCATATTCAGCAGCGTGCTTTTGCCACTGCCTGATGGACCAACAAATGCCACAAATGAAGAAGCTTCGATCGTAAAATCCACGCCCTTGATCGCATGAACGCTGACATCTCCTGTTTGATAGGTTTTCACTAAATGCTGTGCAGAAACCAGGCTCATAGGCTTATCCCTCCATGCTGGTAGATTCTTGTTAAAAGGCTAAAAAAGCGTTGATATCTAACAAAGGCAGTGAATACATTAGATTTCCCTTATATACAAACTATAGTAGATCCAGCTAAAAATTCCAAAGATCTCTATAAAATAAGGGAGGACACAGAGAAACTAACCAACCCCTCCATCTCCATTTATGTGGATTCAGCAGCAGATTTTAGTTCGCGCAATAACGACACATAGATATTATGACAAAATTCAACCGCCCTTTCATCATCGGCTTCCCAGGACGAGTTCCAGTCCACCAGGATACCCTCACCACCGCTACCCTGAGTCAATTGAACGGTACCCATGTAATTATCCACCTCTTTATCCGATACAGGCGACGGCCCTTCATCAATCGTATACCGGAGTTTGTAATTGTTTTCATTGCATTCGATCAGCGTTTCATGAAAAACATCATTCAACACCCGTTTTGCGCCAACTTCTGTCCCGGGAATATTACCGACTTTCTCAAGCTGCTTGATCACATTCGGCGCCCAGCTCATATCATGAAAATCATTCAGCCTGGACCAGATTTACGGCATGCTCGCGTTAATTACAATAGATTGGTTAGTTGATGGCATCATCTTCTCCTTTTTCATAAATCCATTTTTTCTTTCGTGTCACGATATTATATTAGCATTTTACTTGGTTGACGAATCAGTATATGTGGTCAAGAATTATTATATAAGCATGACAAATTAAGGCCTAAATAGTCGTAAGGCTGTCGCGGAAAGCTCAGGGTCCATACGTTTTTGGAAAGCCGGGTTGCCGAGTGTGACATCGTAATAGTCACAGTCTGGTAGCCTGGCTTTATTCATTTAAAAACCCTGATTTTTCTACAAACAGGAGAACATTAAAATGAGCAGATTAAATTTCAAAACACTTATATTAAATATTTTTCTAACGCTTTTCATTATCAGTTGCGGAGGAGGTGGTGGTAGTAGTACCCCCCCCCCTGACGGCGATGGTGGTACGATCAATTCGAGCAATGCAATATCATATGCAGCGAATGTCGGCTACCTGGCGGATATCATGGACCTTGGTGATGAGGGAGTGACGATAATAACAGGTGCTGTCGTTGAAAATCAGGGTGGCAGAGCCAGATTGGGCCAGCTTATTAATTGGCAACTTGATGAATTGCTTGCTATGCAGGGACAGATTTTGTCCGACAATGTTATCGGCGTAATAGTGGGACCTACCCTCGTACCCTGCCCTACAAGTGGAAATTTTTCATTGACAATCAACGATGTTGACCCCGCGGGGTTTTCAAACGGCGATACGGCAGAGGTCATGTTTAATAATTGTGTAATCGACACGGACACGATTAATGGCAGCATGGCCATAAGCGGAATGGCGTTTACAGGTGACCTGGTTAATCCGTTTTCAGCATGGTCGCTAACGATGACCTTTACGTATACTAACCTGCAATTTTCGTGGAGCACAGGAAGTGATACGGTTAGCGGTACTCTGAATATCAATCAAAGCACACTGGACGGTTTGCAGTTTGCTTCCAGTTTCACTGGCTCAATTAACGGTTCATTTGTAG
>JAUWSG010000198.1 GCA_030610155.1 Gammaproteobacteria bacterium | reverse complement strand
CCAGCCATAGATGTTTACCCATGCCGCATGCACATCTGTCACATCAACCTGTACACCACTGATGGCCTTGACATATTGGCGGTAAGGGATCACTTCGTCCGGCTCTTTTCCTTCAGCTGTCTTGCCCATTTTTTTAGTGATAGCGCTGAGGACCAGATTCAAACGATCGACTCGTTCAATTCTTTGATCTTGCAGGACAGTCATGTCCTCCAGGATCTCTGATTTGGCTTCCGTTGCGGCTTCAATGGCTTTTTCTGTTTTTTTCTCTACTTTTATACTTTTTGTAGTTTCACTGATATCTTCTTTCTTTTTAATTAATCTGTTTTTGCGTTTTATATCCAACTGCGCTTTTGAAATATTTGTTGTTGTTTTTCTAAGTAGCGCCATCCAGCCTTCTGCCTCAATCAATAATTCATCACTGGTCATTGGGTAAAGCATATCTTCCAGCTCATCCAGGGCGATAGCCGGGTCACTGGTTGTCACGGGTGTATTGGCATTAGCCGCCTTGTTTGTCGCAGCTTGAGCAAAACTACTGCTAACTGATGGAAAAAACAGCGAGAAAAATATTGAGAAAATGAAGAATTGTCTCATCAGGTTGCTCCCGGAATTATTTATTAATTAGCAGGTTTTAAATGCTTATATAAATGTTCGTGCTTAAAATAGCCGAATTAATTCAAGCATGACGTAATTGAATAATTATGCTGATACTGACGTGTTAATGCAATTGAAAGTAGTGTCTTTGATATAGTTCTATTGTTGAGGCATAAAAAAACCGGCAATGTTAAATTGCCGGTCTGTGTTTCGGGCTGATTTAAAATGTCCTAATAACCGGACTGATCAAAGCGTACGGCGCTTTGTAAAGACCAGGCATTTTTTAGTACATAGACAGGCGGGCTTTCTAGTGATTCACCTGACTCTGCCTGGGTGAGTTTGAATACCCAGTAGTTTCCGCCATCAGATGGGCCAACCAGGTCAACCCAGGCAAGATTGTTAATACGATAATATTCAGCGATTGTATTCGCTTCTTGCTGATCGACACCGTCAGAATAATCAATTTTACTGACATTTTGTTCGACACGATTTTGTAGCGGAGAACAAGCAAATAGAAACAACAAATTTAGTGACAACGCTACTTTAATAAAATTTTCCATGTATTACCCCATCCCATGTGTATTCTGATTCTTTGACCAGTTCTTATTAATATACTGACTATTCAGGGACAGCATTTTAATATGGCAGCAAATGTTTTGCGACAAGAACATCATATGTTTGTTATAAGCATCGTTAATATAGAATTTGACTGATTTAACTATCGGTTATTATGTCAAATGATAAAGCGGCAATCGCAATATAAATCTGTTTTTGTGACGTGTTTAATAATAAAAAAAACAGGTTGGTCTGAATGGCGCTTTATTTAATCACTTTTTCGTCATTACGGCATGGTCATAGCCGGAATCCAGGGGTTAAACGGATTGTTTCCAGCTATGACCTGGCCGAATTGACGAGGGATTGATGCATTTTCCCTTACCTGAGTGTCATTTCTGTCTGCCGTCGATGGTTGAGAAATAATCCGCCCTAAATCGGCCCATCTAAAAAATCAGACGCACGTATTTAGTGCATTTACTGCGTGTATTTCGTAGTTTTTACTCTCGAACCTGGTTAATCACATGTTTTTAAAGAGAAATATTTGTATGGCATAGCGTATGCAATCAAGGTGTAACTCATACTTTAATGGGTGGGGAGTGATCCAGTAACTTCTAATGGTATTAGAGATTTAAATAGAGCGGATCCATTATTAATTTCAATCGAGGTGAGAAATGAGACTTACAAAAAAAATGTTTAACATGCAGTCGATCGCATTGGCTGGTGCCATGAGTGTGTCATTGGGTGTGTTGCCTAATGTTGTTCAAGCACAGGAGTTGACCGGGAATATTGGTTTTACATCTAATTACATCTGGCGTGGTGTGTCACAAACAGATGATGCGGCTGCTATTTCAGGCGGTATAGATTATGGGCATGATGCAGGCATTTATCTGGGTACCTGGATTTCTAATACTACCTCTGCAGTAGGTCCGGAAACTGATCTTTATATTGGTTTTGCAAAAGACTTCGGTAATGATTGGGGGCTTGATGTGGGTTACATCGCTTATATATATGCGCAGTCTGTTCCCGATATTGATTTTGAGGAGTTCTATGTGGGCGGCTCGTGGAAAATGATAAGCGCTCAATACTCAGACGATGGTGATAATAATTATATTGAAGCCGCTGTGGATTTTGAAATTGCCAAGGATCTGGGTCTGGCGCTGCATTATGGTTCTTACAGTTTCGATATTTCAGCCGGTGATTACACGGATTACAGTGTTACGCTAAGTAAAGGCGACTGGGGTTTCGCACTGAGCGGTACAGATATAGATAATGATGATTACAGATTATTCGTTTCTTATTCAACGACTGTTGATCTTTTGAAATAACGATTAAATGACTAAACTGGCCAGGGATGGCCGGTTTGATTTTTCCGCCATTCTAAATATATAGCACTTCAAACGTTTATTTTGGAACCGTATCGGCAAGCTGTCGATATTGCAGGCTATAAAACATTTCCAGATAACGCCGCGTCTCATCACGTTCCAGATCAGTGACGTACTTCCAGAAGCCATAGATACGAGACAAGGTCATCATGCGTTCAGCATAAAGTGTCCAGGTGTAGCGGCTGCGGACGCGCTCGAGCGAACCATTAGAGATACGTTCCCAGTAACCCGGCTCCTTTTCACTGCGATTAAAAAATTCCAGGATAAGGTCTGTCGCCTGTTCGCCATGATTGGGATCGATGTGAAACCCTGATTTTCCGTTTTCAATGATTTCCAGTGGACCACCAAAACAGGTGGCGAAAGTGGGCAAGCCGGAACTCATGGATTCAATGACGGTTAGACCAAATGCCTCAAATAAAGCGGGTTGCGCAAATGCACCGCGTTTGTCTGCGATATAACGATAAAGCTCGCCCAGCATGCTTTTGTCCAGTTGAATGCCGAGCCAGCGCATTTGTCCCTGTAGGCCATAATTTTCAATCAGCTCGTACATGTGTTTGATTTGTTCTTCTTCTTCGACATCAGAGGTTTTTTCTATGTCGATATGGCCGGCGATCACCAGCAGGTTTACTTTCTCGCGTAGTTTTTCATTTCTGCCATACCATTCGACCAGGCCGGTTATATTTTTAATCCGGTCCAGGCGTGCAATGGTGAACAGGATGGGTTTGTCCGGGTTTTCCAGAAAGCCATATGAATCAGGCCAGTCCTTGCCATAGATAATTTTTTCAATTTCATTGTGTAAACCGGTGAGTCTGCGTTCGGAATCTGAGTAGGGAAAATAAACATCGGCGTCCGCTCCCGGTGAAACGATATTGAATTTCGGGTCAAAGATATCGATGCCATTCACAACCCGATATAAATCCGGCATGGTGAAACTTGAGTAACTTTCATATTGGCCCACGCTGTGATCATTGCCGGCAATTTCCTGGTAGGTGCTGGTAATAATAAAATCAGCCGAATTCATTGCAATCAGATCTGCGGTGAACTGGCAGGAGAAATGGTATTTTTCTTCGTTGTCTTTCCAGTACAGGTCTGAGTATAAATATTTTGTTTTTTCCAGTGCATGCGCAATGTTGCATTGTGTGACTTTTAAATGTTGCGCAAGCATGGTGGCAACCAGGTTACCATCAGAGTAATTACCGATGATGAGGTCTGGGCGGCTGCCCAGTTCTGCAAAGATTTCCCTGCCGGCATCGACGGCAAATTGTTCAAGGTAAGGCCAGATCTTGAAGCGGCTGATCCAGTGAGGTACCACTTCACCTGATTCTGTACGAAACGGTACTCTTAAAATGCGAGCATTTTCAGTGCCTGCGATGTTTTCCAGTCGCTGGTTACAGGTTGTATGGCCTGCTTCAGGTATCAGCCGTGTAACGACAAGTATTTGCGGCTGAATATCCAGTCCCTGTTCGGAGATGCGGTGTTTCATTTCCTTTTCGAGTGCGCGCACCTGGTCAAGTATATACACCACTTGTCCGCCGGTATCCGGAAGACCGAGGACATTGGCCTGTCCAAAAAATCCATGCGGTGAGATGATGGCCAGCTTGTAAATCATCGGAATGCGACTGAGAAATTTTTCAAGATGACCGGGCTCGGGCGCTTCCAGAATGTCGGACAACAAAAGCAGGGTGTCACGCATGCGCTCAACTGTTCTGCCCCAGCCAGGTTCAATGCCAAGAGTCTGTAACATGTGCCCGACTGCGTCCCATTCGGCAGCATGATCCTGGCGACGAAGATAGTCGTCTGCCTGTCGGAGTGCCCTGCGTAATTCGGTGACACTGTCAACCTGGTCATTGAGCATCAGTTGCTTACCTTCAACATGATGGACCCGGAGGAAATTCAGTAACTGTTTGTCACCCTTGCTGATGTTTTGAAAAATTTCACTGGATAAACGACGGTTTAAAAATTGTACGCCATTTCCAATGGAGCGTGATTCATGCAATTTGGGGAATTCGCGATTAAAAGGACCCAGGTCAACTTCCAGCATTCTTTTGTTAATATTTTTATGACCTTCAATTAGCTGTTCCTTGAAGGCAAGGTAGGCTGTGACAGGAATTTCTTCGTGCTGCATGGCTTCAACGTTAAAACGGTAATAAGTCCAACGCGCGACCCTTGGCCTGATGGCAAGGTAAATCCAGGGCGCTTCTATTGCGGCTTCCTGGGAGCAATGAATTGTCTCGGAAATAGGTCTGTTACAGATGTCTGAACCATCTTCGTTTTCACAAAATAATTTGAATTCATCCCAGAGATCAGACTGTAACAGGAAGGCTTTGCCAAGATTAATGTAATGGCGAAACAGGGGGTACACCTGTTCCCGATGTTCAAGAAAGAAATCATTTAGCATCAGATTCATATAATTTTATAATTTTTCGATAATCAGGTATCACTGATATCAGGTTCGGCGAGTTAAAAAATTACTTTAACCGCGGCAACTTTAATCGCTGCAACTTTAGCCGCGGCAATAACAGGGCTCAGTTTCTTTCTATCCCGTGGTTTTATTATAGTCCAGTATTATTGTGAAGGAATGAAAAGAACACTATTTGTCTATGTCAAT
>JAUWSG010000226.1 GCA_030610155.1 Gammaproteobacteria bacterium | reverse complement strand
TAGTAAGACGGCTGATTAGGTTTGTTAGTCTAAAGTTATGCGAAGCTTCCGGGACAGTTTTCATGCCCCGGGTCTTCGTGCGATGATAATGTCATCACCTGACACTATCTCAACTTAATATTGTTACTAATAGATGGTTACTTTGCCTTGTATGATAATTTCTGGCCTGCTACTGAGGCTTCATACATCAGGCCGCCTTTAGCCATCGTAAAGATTGCAATGCCGTCCTTGAAATCTGTTTTGGCGGCGATACCGGCCGTTACCGCGACAGCAGATGCCTGGGCACTTAGCTCAATTTCTCCCTTTTTAAACATGTCCATTGAAGCTTTGTCCTGAAAAAAAACAATTTCACTGTAAACCTGGCCGCCAAACTGGAAACCGATACTGACCTGGGTCAATTTTGAACTGGCAATTGCTTTGCCACCTTCAAAAACCACGCCTGAACCGTGCGCGCCGCCAATACCAAATCCTGCTTTACCGACAGAGGGGTAGACTACATAACCATGGGCTTTTGAAAAAAATGCCGCCATATCAGGATCGCTTTTCTTGAATGCCGCTACCGTTTCCTGTGCTTTTTTTACGTCATTCGGGTCCCATCCAGCAAAAGCGGGTGAAGATAAAAGCAGTGTCATCAGTATGGCCGTAAGCGTTTTTTTCAGGTTGGATATCATGTTAGTTCTCCCTGGTATTATTTTTAATAGCGGTTAGTCTGGTACACATGAATATTGAAGTCAATAAGGGTGATATGTTTGGAGGGGCAGGTAGAATGACCTTGCTGGAGATGTGTTAAATCAGACTTCATATCCATCCAGGTGTTCCCAGCGATCATAGGCCTGCTGCAAAGAATTTTTCAGATCTTCAAGTTTTTTCAGGGTGCTGGTAATGGTTTCTTTGTCCTGCTGGTAAAATTCGTTTTGCGCGATTTGTTGTTCAAGCTGTGCTTTCTCCTGTTCCTGTGTTTCAATTTTTCCCGGTAATGATTCAAGCTCTATTTTTTGCTTATAAGTCAGTTTGTTTTTCCTGGCAGGTTTTTTTATGGCATCCCGGGATTCGGCTTGTATTTTTGTTGTGTCGGGTTTTTTGTTTAAGGCGGATTTATTTTTTATTTGCCGTACGCTGTCTTCATAACCGCCAACATATTCTCCAATATGACCGTCACCTTCAAACACCAGTGTGCTAGTGACAACGTTATCAAGAAAGGCGCGATCATGACTCACCAGTAACAAGGTGCCATCATAATCAACCAATAAATCTTCCAATAGTTCCAGAGTGTCAACATCCAGGTCGTTGGTAGGTTCGTCAAAGACCATCATATTGGCGGGACGGGTAAATATTTTTGCCAGTAATAAACGGTTTCGCTCACCACCTGAGAGGGTTTTTACCGGCGAATCTATGCGTTCTGGTGGGAAAAGGAAGTCTCTCAGGTAGCTGATGACATGACGTGAGTGGCCCTTGATGTCAATAAAGTCCCGGCCTTCGCCGATGTTTTCACGTACTGTTTTTTCCAGGTCGAGTTGTCCTCGTTGTTGGTCAAAATAGGCGAGTTGTAATTTTGTGCCCATAATGACTTTTCCATTGTCCGGTTGTAAATTACCTAAAATAATTTTTAGCAAGGTACTCTTGCCTGAACCATTCGGGCCTATGATACCGATACGGTCTCCTCGTATGATGCGTGTTGAAAAGTCCCGGATGATGCAATGATTATTGTAGTTAAAACTGACGTGTTGCAGGTCGGCGACCCGTTTACCGGAAATATCGCCTGATTCTACACCCAGGTTCACCTTGCCCTGGCTTTCAATTCGTTGACTGCGTTCTTTTCTAAGTGTCTGTAGTGCCCTGACCCTGCCTTCATTCCGGGTGCGTCTTGCCTTGATACCTTTGCGGATCCAGGTTTCTTCTTCTGCGAGTTTCTTGTCAAACTTCGCATTGGCGCGCGTCTCTATTTCAAGTAATTCTTCTTTCTTTTGTAAATAAAAATCATAATTTCCGGGATAAGAAGTCAATGTGCCACGATCAAGTTCAATGATGCGAGTTGCAAGGTGTCTGAGAAACGTTCGATCGTGCGTGATAAAAATCAATGCGCCTTTAAATGTAAGCAGGAATTCTTCCAGCCAGGTTATGGCAGAGAGGTCCATGTGGTTTGTCGGTTCATCAAGCAATAAAAGATCGGGCTCACTTACCAGGGCCTGGCCAAGCATGACGCGCCGGCGAACCCCGCCGGAACAATCAGCAAGGCGTTTATCTGCGGGTAATGTCAAACGGCTCAACACAGAGTCTATTTTTTGGTTACTGTTCCAGCCATCAAGCACTTCAATCTGGTGTTGCAAATCGGACAATTTATCCAGGGATACTTCTTCATCACCTTCGATGTGATGTATCGCATTATGATAGTCAGACAGTATCTGGCCTAATTTTCCAAGACCCAGCGCGACAATTTCGTAAACAGTACTGGATGCGTCGGTTGGTACTTCCTGTTCCAGGTGGGAAATTCGCAACGTATCCTGACGCCAGATTTCTCCGTCATCAGCTTGTGCATCTTTGTTAATGACACGAAAAAGGGTTGATTTCCCCGTCCCGTTGCGGCCGATCAGGCAGACTCTTTCACCTGGTTCGATTTGAAAATCCACGTGCTTTAACAGTGGATGATGTCCATAGGCCAGAGATACATTGCTTAGGGTAAGAAGGGTCATTGGGGGTCTTTAAACTACATCAGGTAAAACGGAAATTCGTGATGATTTACTGTAACACAATTTCCTGGGCCAATACCCATGGCGCCACTACAATTGACCAGAATACAGGTTCTGAATCGTTCCAGTGTTTTGCATCACCATCGTTGGCACGATGAATTTGACCGGTATTCATCCATTTTTCAACATTGTCTTTTTTGTCTTCAGCAAAACTTGCCGCAACTTCGACCAGCTCCAGTTCCGCTGAAATGACGATTACTATACCGCGGGCATAATGTCGCTCCAGTTCAGGCCAGGTCAGTTTACCGCTTTCCAGGTTCAGTTTATGCCGCAATAATTCAGCATCAGAGTTAATCTCGTTTGTCATGTATATATCCTGCTATTAAGGAATTTTGATGCCATCCATGACTTAAACACCACTCCCTGAGTTACGCACTACTCAGGCGTGTTTTCCTGACCAGTAAAATCGCTGCCATCGGTAAAACAAAGCCAATAGTTGTGACGGTTATCAATAATACACCAAGTTCACTGTAATCAGCAGGGGCGGTGACGACTTTTGTCGTCGGGTCCTTTATCTCACGTGTGATGGTGTAAATCTGGTTAATATATTTTGTACCTAATTGGCTAAATGAAAGTGCCAGATTGGTAAAGGAGGCCATGACAGCAAAAAACGTTGCTTTGAGATTTGCCGGCGCCGAGTTGGCGATCCATGCCAGCATGGGGATCATGGCAATTTGGCCGAGCGGTGATTCCAGTGCAGTATCGGCCAGGGCGATAAAATGTGCATCCACCACGCCGCCAGTCATTGCCATCGTCCATTCGTGTAAACCGTAAAACATGCCAACTATTGGAAATGCCAATATAGTGCTGGCGATGGTTAATGCACCGACAACAAAGGCGATTGATCTTTCTGCCATAAAACGGCGGAATAAAAACATACCGAATAATGCCAGACTGCCACTGATCAATGATAGCACGGAAAGAAATTGCTGATCAAAACCCAGGTCATCTATCATCCACCAGGTAGAACCGGGGCCAGGTGTCGGCATGGCGCGATAAATAAAAATAATAATCGCTGTGCCGACCAACACCCGTCTTGCCTCATCATCCAGCACTTTAACCAGGCGAGACATCAGGAACAGTATAATGCTCATCGATCCAACAAAGATTATTTCCTGATTATAGGGTACGTCTCCCAGACCAACAGAAAGCGTGAAAACAACAAATGCAAGACTGCCGCCCAGGATCCACCAGTTGGGTGTCGTTTTTTCAATATTGCCATGGACCTTGTCCCAGGCCTCATGACGTTCGAACCCTTTTTGTCGTAAGCGTTTATAGTCCCGGAGTTTTAAGGC
>JAUWSG010000039.1 GCA_030610155.1 Gammaproteobacteria bacterium | reverse complement strand
GTTGGCACCTTGTTTAAAAAAGGCGATGTTATTGCCCAAAGTGAAGATACGACTTTTCGATTATCGCTCGCCGAGGCAAAAGCCAGGGTCGTCAAGCAACAATCCAAATTGAAATACCTTGAGAGAGAAGTTGAACGTCTCGAAGAATTGTCAAAATTAAACAGCGCCGCAAAAAAGGCATTAGACCAGGCTTTATCTGACCGGGATATCACTAAAAGTGAACTGGACGTGGTGCGTGTTCAGGTGGAACAGGCAGAAGAACAGCAATCCAGAACCAGGATTCGTGCACCCTTCCCGGGTGTGGTCACTGAGCGTGTGCTTAGAACGGGTGAGCGAGTAGATCGTGGTGATATTGTTGTCCGCTTTGTTGATACCGACTCACTGGAAGTGCAGGCCAGGGTACCTCATTCCAGTATTTCACATATTGCCCGCGGGTCGGTACTAAACATACAGATAGGCTCACAACTTGTCTCGGCACCGGTCAGGACACTGGTTCCGGTGGGTGATGATCAATCCCGTTTGTTTGATATCAGACTGGATATTGAAAGTGCTTCGCTGTCAGTCGGGCGGGTGCTGAAGGTGGCTGTCCCAACTGCATTGGCACGTAGCGCAATCGTTGTGCCCAGAGACGCACTTGTCCTGCGTCGTAATGGTGTATCTGTCTTCAGGGTGAAGGATGACAATTCGACTGAACGCGTCGTCATCATGACGGGTATTGCCGATGGCGCCTTCATCGAGGTCATTGGTGATATTAAGGCAGGACAACGTGTGGTGGTTCGTGGCGGTGAACGACTGCGTCCTGGTCAGAAAGTGAAAATACTGGCAGAGGGTGCTCGCTAGTGACACTCACTCGATTGTCTCTAAGTAATCCTGTTGCGGTTGTTGTTGCGGTTATTCTGGCAATACTTTTCGGCATTATTAGCCTGACGCGGTTACCCGTGCAGTTAACACCTGAAATTGAACGACCGGAAATCACCATCCGAACCAACTGGCGGGCAGCGGCACCTGAAGAAGTAGAAGCGGAAATTGTCGAGCCGCAGGAAAATGTATTACGTGGCTTGCCGGGCATGGTTGAGCTACTGACCAAGGCAAAACGGGGGCAGGGTGAAGTGACAATCACTTTTGCTGTGGGGACGGATCTGCAACGTGGTTTGCTGGAAGTCCTCAACCGACTTAATCGGGTCCCGCGTTATCCTGATGATGCCGAAGAGCCTGTTATCAGTACGGTGGGCGGGGATAGCCGACCCATCGCCTGGTTTATCATCAAGCCCGTAGAAGGGAATGATCGTGACATCGCCACTTACCAGAATTTTCTTGAAGAGGTGGTGCAAACCCGCTTTGAACGTGTGCCGGGTGTTGCCTTGTCCGAGGTGCGTGGCGGGCGGGAGCGCGAGGTGCGGATTACCTTCAATCCGTACAAGGCTGCCAGCCTGGGGGTGCAGTTACCGGTCGCGATGGCACTGGCAGGCAGTGGTAAGGATATTTCAGCTGGTGATACCTTTGTTGGCAAACGACGCTACACGATACGTTTTGCAGGAAAATACAGTGTTGATGAACTAAAGGACATGATACTGGAGTGGCGGGAGGGTAAACCTGTCCTGTTACGGGATGTCGCAGACGTCGCTGTGAACTATGTTGATCGTAACAGTTTTGTTATCCAGAACAGTGAATCGGCCATGGCCATGAATGCACACCGGGAAACGGGTGTAAATGTGCTGGATGTGATGGATGGGTTGCACCAGGCAGTGACGGAGCTCGGGGAAGGGCCGTTGAAGCGTGCAGGGTTGACGATCCAGCAGGTTTATGACGAAACGGTTTATATCGACCGCTCCATTTCGATGGTACAAACCAATTTAATGATTGGCATCATGCTGGCTATTTGTGTTTTATGGTGGTTCTTGCGACGTTTTCGCGCCACATTAATGGTTGCTTTGGCGATCCCGGTCTCGGTAATTACCAGTTTTATTTTGCTTGATGCCTCAGGGCGGACTTTAAATGTTATTTCACTTGCCGGGCTGGCATTTGCCGTGGGTATGGTGCTGGATGCGGCAATTATTGTGCTGGAAAATATTGTTCGCCTACGTGAAAAAGGTAAGTCTCCCTCTGAGGCGGCATTAGAGGGCACGACACAGGTCTGGGGAGCATTGCTGGCATCGACAGTGACGACGGTTGCCATCTTTTTACCCATCGTATTTCTCAAAGATGAGAGCGGTCAGTTGTTTGCTGACCTTGCCGTCACTATTGCCGTGGCGATCAGTTTTTCCCTGATTGCAGCCGTGACCGTATTACCGACGTCGGCACAACAATGGTTAAAAGGAAAAGTCGCTAAAGACCCGCATACTGCCTGGTGGGATAACATTAGCCAGAAAATAATGGATATCACGCGTACGCCACAACGTCGGCTGATATGGATTGCTGCATTAATATCAATACCGTTGTTGCTTGTGTATGTTCTCAAGCCAACGACTGGTTATTTACCTCAGGGTAATCGTAATCTTGTTTTCGCCTTTATATTGCCGCCACCGGGCGCCAATATTGATTTTATCGAAAAAGAAATGGGGCAGGTGATTGCGGACCGCATGAAGCCGTATATCAAGTGTGAGAAGCAACCCCATGTTAATGATTATTTCTTTGTGGCGTTTGGCAGCGGTGCATTTATGGGCGCACGCACTCGGGACCCTTTGGATACCGATATGCTGGTCCCCTTGATAAATTCTGCGGTACAGGGATTTCCAGGCACCATCGCCTTTGCTAAAAGAACCTCCCTGTTTGGTCGCTTTGGAACGGGTAATACCATTGATGTCAATATACAGGGCCGGAATGTGGAATCTCTGCTAAGCGTTGCACAGACCGGTTTCGGTATGATTAAAGGCAAATTACCTGGTGCAAAAATCCGTCCGTTCCCCGGCCTTGATCTGGCCGAGCCTGAATTACAACTCATTCCTGATGAAAGGCGTATTTCAGAAGTCGGCTGGAACCGCGCAACGATGTCTGGTATTGCCCGCGCGCTGGGGGATGGTTTATATGTGGGTGATTATTTTGATGGCGAAGAACGGCTGGATATCATATTACGCTCTCAGCCCTGGGTCTTTCCTGAGGACCTTGAAAGTATACCGCTGGCGACACCTGCCGCAGGTATTGTGCCATTGAGTGAGCTGGTCAAGGTGGTGCGTACCGCCGGGCCTGCTGAATTACGTCGTATCAATCGTCGACGTACCGTGACGTTACAAGTTACACCACCTGATAATATGTCACTGGAGCAGGCGTTAAATATAATCGAACAGGAGGTGGCGCCGGCATTGATGAAAATGTTACCAGAAGATGGTGAAATCAGTTATAGCGGTACAGCGGATAAACTTGGCACTGCCATTGTTAATCTGGGTGGTACCTTTTTACTGGCGATTGTTATTCTTTATTTGTTAATGAGCGCCTTGTTTCGTTCCTTCCTGGACAGTTTACTGGTGGTGCTGGCTATTCCGCTGGCGACGATTGGTGGTGTGCTCGCCATTCAATTAATAAATCTGCTAGCAGTGACGACGGGTATCACTTCTTTCCAACCTCTGGATTTGTTGACGATGATCGGTTTTATCATCTTGCTGGGCCTGGTGGTTAATAATGCCATTTTACTCGTTCATCAGACGCGCCTGGCAGAAAGAAATGGGGTTCCCCGGCGTGATGCCGTGCACCAGGCGGTGCGCATGCGCTTGCGGCCTATCTTGATGAGTACTTTAACCAGTATTTTTGGAATGTTGCCCTTGTTGTTACTGTCTGGCGCGGGGACAGAGCTGTATCGAGGTCTGGCAGCCGTTATTGTCGGTGGAATGACATTAAGTACAATCTTCACTCTCATCTTGTTGCCCAGCCTGTTACGCCTGGGTGAAACAAAGGGCGGCGGGGAGTCGCTTGCAAGACCAGCGGATGCACTGAGTCGTTAGCCAAGGCTTAAGGGGACTTCGTAAGGGACGCAGACAAAAAAAAGGCCGACGATTAAATCGTCGGCCTTTTGATATTTTTGCGTGTTCTGTTTAGAAAGAAGAACGCATCCAGTCACGTGCTCCAATACCTTCGTGTGCACGTTTGTTCCAGTTGTGCCAGCGTGTTAATGAAAAAAGCATCAATACGCAACAGGCCGCAATACTTAGAAAGATAACACCTGAGGGTAAAAGATCATTGGTTCCCATTATAGGTAGCAAGATAGCGATGACTAATACCAGTGTGCCGGAAATGACAGAACTGCTGACCCACAAGTCACGCTTGTTAAAAATTCGCATTAATTCTTCATCTGATTTCATTGTATTGACTCCCACAAGTCGTTAATAATTATTCGATTCCCCAATCAATAATTACAGCTTGTTATTTTTAATAATTGTTGCAGCTTAAGACTCTTTGCTTCTATTGCTCGACTGATTATTAATGTACTAAATTGCTCAGATATTAATCAATCAATCTAAGAAACAACACAGACTTTACAATATTTTTGGGTAAATAGCATCTTTTTTTATATCGATATGCAAAAATATTATATTTATTAAAATCAATAAGATACAGTGGTATTTTGCATGGTTTCATCAGGATTTGAGAAAAAAATTGCCAAAATATGCTCCTGATCTGTTGTGGGGCAGGGAGTTGTCACTGGAGGTCGCGTAGTGGCAGTCTGGGATTCCGGCACATGCCGGAATGATAGGGTGTAATACGGTGAGTTATTCTCTAAGAGCCATTTGTAAATCTATTTTATTCAGCCTGTCGCGGCTAATTAATTAGACACAATCAGTTGCTGCCGTTCCTGTGTTAATGCAGATGTCGCCGGGCTCCATTTAGAGACCAGTTTTTGTGCGTTTTTGAGTTGGTTTTCTGTCATTCTTGCGGCGACATGTTTTCGATGGCGTGATGCGATTTCCAGACCCTGGTTTGCAGAAATTGTGTACCACATTTGAGCCTGAACAAAATCCTGTTTTGTGCCATGTCCTAATTCATACATGGTCCCAAGATTAGCCTGACCGAGCCGATCACCCTGTTTTGCCGCTTTGTTATACCAGTTAAACGCCTGCTTGAAATTTTTCTTGATACCAAGGCCTTGTTCAGTCAGTTGGCCGATTGCAGTTTGACTTTTTGAATCGTCCTGCAGAGCGGCAAGCTTGTAATAACGGGCAGCTTTTTTGTAGTTACGTTTGGCAATTTTTCCATCTTCATAAATTTTTCCAAGGCGATACTGGGCCTTGGCCTGATTATGCTGCGCCGCTTTTTGATACCATTTTATGGCTTCTTCCGGGTTTTTGTTAGCGCCAAGTCCCTGTTCATACATATACCCCAGGTTGTATTGGGCATCTGCATGGTTTAGTTTCGCCGCTCTGTAGTACCAGCGTTCGGCAATGTCATAGTTTTTACTGACACCGTAGCCATTAAGATACATGTATCCCAGTGAGTTTTGCCCGGCGGGGTCGCCAAGGCCGGCTGATTTCTTATACCAGTTAACACTTTGTCGATAGTCCTGAGGGACACCGTAACCTACGCGGTACATAAACCCCAGTATATTCAGTGCCAGGGTATTCTCCTGGTTCGCTGCAACCGTGTACCAGCCAACAGCTTTGTCAAAGTTCTGCTTTACGCCCAGACCTTGCTCATATAAAAAACCGATAGAATATTGTGCCAGAGTATAGTTTTTTTCAGCCGCGTTCTGGTAAAGATCCATTGCTTTTTTGGGATCACGTTTTACCCCAAGGCCCTGTTCGTAGAGGTTGCCGATATTGGTTATTGCGGCCGGGTTATCCTGATTAGCTGAGGCTTGATACCATTTTAATGCTTTTGTGTAATTTCGTCTGACACCACGGCCTTTTTCATAGATGACACCAAGCGCATTTTGACCGGTTGCATTACCGCTTTTAGCGGCTTTACGATACAGATTAAAGGCGGCTATGTAGTTTTTTGCAGTGCCTTTGCCCTGTTCATATAAACTTGCTAATTCTACTTGTGCTTCGGGCTCGTTCTGGTCTGCCAGCTCTTTATAAATTAGAATCGCGACAGCATAATCTTCCAGTTCTATTGCCAATGCGGCTTTTCGCATTTGTAAATCATCAGCAAAGCTCGTTGCGACGAATACAAAAAACAGGCAATGCGCAATTATTGTTTTTAAAATCACTTTTAATACAACAGGTTGTAGACGCATTCTAATTTCCCTTGTGAGCTGTCGAATTTGTACACATTTTAGCTGATTATTGACATAAGTCGAATATTTTATGGGATTTGTTAGATTGAGGTCTTACAGAGGGGCTGTCTGGCCGGGACGTGAGCGTTGCTATTCGTTATGTATTACCTGTGGCCCAGGTGTTCACGCGGACTGTTTTGGAAAAGTCGAGCATGCGGTTGAGCGGTTTTAATGCTTTTTCCCGGATATCTTTATCAATATGAATTTCATTGCATCCGGTCTGCAGTACATGATCAAGGTTTTTCAAATTATTCATTGCCATCCATGGGCAATGAACACAGCTATGACAAGTCGCACCTTCACCTTCATTGGGTGCTTCAATAAACGATTTGTTAGGCGCCATTTGTTTCATTTTGTGAAAAATACCGTTGTCAGTCGCGACAATAAATGTATCTGTTTTTAGTTCCGTGACGGCTTCGATAAGTTTTGTTGTGGAGCCAACAACATCAGCAAGCGCTATCACTTCAGATGGCGATTCAGGATGAACCAGAACGGCCGCATCCGGATGTTTGTTCATCAACAATTCCAGTTTTGCGGCTTTAAACGCCTCGTGGACAATGCAGCTACCTTCCCATAGCAGCATGTCTGCATGGGTGGTATTTTTGATATATTGTCCTAAATATTTATCCGGAGCCCAAAGTATTTTTTTGCCCTGGTTAGCGAGATGTTCAACTATTTTGCATGCGATCCCGGATGTGACAACCCAATCGGCACGTGCTTTTACGGCGGCGCTGGTGTTGGCATACACCACGACAGTTCGGTCAGGGTGTTGATCACAAAATTGACTGAATTCATCGGCGGGGCAACTTATATCCAGAGAACATGTTGCATCCAGGTCAGGCATTATGACTCTTTTTTCCGGATTAAGGATTTTTGCTGTTTCGCCCATGAAGCGCACACCGGCAACAATGAGTGTACTGGCCGGATGAGCATTGCCGAAGCGTGCCATATCGAGTGAATCAGAAACACAGCCGCCTGTTTCTTCTGCCAGAATTTGTAATTCGGGAGCAGTGTAATAATGAGCAACCAGGACGGCATTTTTTTCTTTTAGCTGCTTTTTAATTTTTTTCGTCAGGCGCGCTTTCTCAAGAGGGCTTAAATCCAGGGATTCTGAACTTAACGGACTTAAACCAGCAGGTGCAGCGCTGACAGTGTGTGACAGAACACGTTGATGTGTTCCTTTGAGATCTTCAGACTTATTCACAAATTTATCGCTTGGCTATCTCGCAGAGTATTTCGTACCGCTTTTCATGACTGGACTTAAGGGTATTGTTAAGCTAATACCGGTCTGTCCAGATTACTTACTATAGAAGATATTATCCAGAGTACGAAAATTCAACCCTTTGTTAAGCTTATATCGGTAATTTTGCCATGAATTTGACGGTATCAAGGCTAAAAAGACAGATTCAGGTCGTTTTGCATGTTCTTGCACTGGGTAAATCGTATTTTTCTGTTTTCTATTGCACCAATATAACCACTGCATTTGGATAATTTCTGTCCATCGAAACGGCAGCTGGATTCGGCTTGTCGAATGACATCATCTTTCATCGCAACACTTGTCCAGCATTGACTGAGAGTCTGACAAGGCTCTGCGTCACATGCATTGTCGATTTGTTCGGCTCGTTTCCTGAAACACAAACTGACATCGTTATTACTGGGTTGCAAGCTGCAAAGGGCAGAGGGCTGCTGGGTTTTGAAAAGTTTGACCTGTTCTGCAAATAATTTTGCTGAATTTTGCCAGGCATCGAATTTGATTTGCTGAACCTCGCAAGAGGACTTCTTCTTTTTCTTTTTATTATCGATTTCACACATTGCCAGATCTCTGCAGGCTGCAAACATATAGAGGAAGAAATCATTTTGTGTTTTGTTCCATGTTTTAAATTCGGTGTTGTTTCTGAAACCAACACCATAAGTCCCTGCTTTATGGTCTTTCTGTGCTGCAGCGATTCCTGCCTTGACCTGTTGTTTATATTTTGCATAAGGCTTGACCTTACAGAAATCGATAACGCCCGCAGGCTGGTCTTTTGCACGTTTTGGCACACCCCGATTGGTAGAACTCAGTATTTCAATCGGCGTAAGGAACATGGCCCCTGGCGCGGCACTGAATGGCACATTTAAGCTGACATCTTTCTCTTCTGCATTTTTTGCGGCAGGTTTGATTGCTGATGATGTTGTATTGGCGGGGGCCCTGTCGCCTGTTGAATTGGTGTCGCCCGTTGATTTGGCTTCAGTTTGATCTGTTGTTGAGCTTGTTGCAGAATTTGTTGCTTCGTCACTTTTCGATGCGGCACCGGTACATGCCGTGAATGTGAACATAATAGCCAGGAACATTAACCAACTAGCAGAGTGTATTATTTTAGTAATGGCTTTGGTATTCATGGGGCCCCTTGTCTTTTAGACTATCCTTATTTTCTTATGTTATGTCTTTCAATGCTTAGCACTAATTTTTTTCTAACTTACCTTTTTCAAACAACCAAATCAACAGTAGACGATTTCACTTCCTCGATCGTTTCCAGTATAGAGCCCTGATTTTCTGGCGCGACAACTTGTGATTCGAGATCTTTGAAGTTCCAGTGATTGTCGTCCATGAGTTGACTGGGTCGTATGTTTCCCAATGCACCGAGTATATTGCTGGGGACTTTCGGGTTCTTGCTGGCGAGATCGGCAATCAATTGTTTTACATTCTGGCGTGTCATGTTTTTTTGTGAGCCACAAAGATTGCAGGGGATGATTGGAAATTCCTGTTCTTCTGCATAAGTGATGATGTCTGCTTCCTGACAATAGGCTAATGGTCTGATCACAATGTTGTTCTTTTTGTCAGTCAGTAATTTGGGCGGCATTGCGCGTATTTGTCCGCTATACATGACCGACATTAAAAGACTTTCTATCAAATCATCACGGTGATGGCCAAGCGCAATTTTTGTGTAACCATGCGCTTCTGCATAGGTGTATATACTGCCACGACGTAAGCGTGAACATAGTGAACAGTATGTTTTTCCTTCCGGTATTATTTTCTTAACGACAGTGTAGGTGTCCTGCCGGGAGATTTCATACGGATATTGACGGGACTCCAGCCATTGACGCATTTTAGTATCGTCCCAGCCCGGTTGTGCCTGGTCCAGGGTGTATGAGAAGACATCAAATTTGAAGTTGGTTCGATATCTTAATTTGTGTAACAGGGTTAATAATGTATAAGAATCTTTTCCTCCAGACAGGCAGACCATCACTTTGTCTCCTGCCTGAATCATGTTGTAATCAGAAATGGCTTTGCCTACATAATGCAGCAATTTTTTCTCAACTTTGGATTTGGACAAGGTTCTAAACTCCTGCTAAATGAATTTTTTCTGCAATGCGTGCGAAAATATTACGTGTAAATGTTTTACCGGTACCGGCTTTGGTCAGAATGTTGCCACCATGAATAGAAAAGTTTTTCAAAAGTGAGCTGGATAAAAGAGGAAAGCCTGGAACTTATTGGTTTTCTAGCTTTGTAAATGATCGAATAAAAATCGGCTTCTTTACTTTGTTCCAGCAGAAAATCATCGCTGGTCATGAGCTCGTCGACGAGTTTTAATTCAAGGGCCTTGCTTCCATACCAGTGCTCACCGGTCGCGATACGATTGATATCAAGAACAGGCCTGTTTTCATGGACAAAGTTTTTGAATAATATATGGGTGTCTTCAAGTTCTTCGGCAAATTTAATTCTTGCACTATCAGTGTTTTCCCCAAACATTGTCACTGTTCGTTTGAATTCTCCCGCGGTGAATTGTTCGAAGTCGACATTATTTTTTTTCAGTAAGCGGTGAAAGTTCGGGATTTGCGCGAGTACGCCAATTGAACCAAGCACAGCAAAAGGCGCAGAAATGATCTTGTTAGCGACGCAGGCCATCATGTACCCGCCGCTGGCAGCCACTTTATCAACTGCGATAGTCAACGGAATATCCTGGCTTCTAATGCGCATTAATTGAGAAGAGGCAAGACCATAAGCGTGAACCAGGCCGCCGCCACTTTCCAATTTCACAAATACTTCATCATTGGGTTTTACCAATGTCAGAATAGCCGTAATTTCTTCCCGTAATGCTGATACTGCTGATGCCTTGATGTCGCCCATAAAATCAAGAACGAAAATTCGTTTTTTATCGGGCTGAGATTTTTTCTTTTCTTTTTTATGTTTTTGTTTATCTGCCTTAAGCACTTTTTTTAATTCATCTTTTGGCAACATTTCTACTTGCAAGGCATGACGTAACTCATCGTATTTGTCATTGAGCTTTATGATTTCGATTTTATCTTTGTCTTTTTCTTTATGTGCCAACGATAAGATCAACACAATAACCACGACAATGAATACGAGGATGGTGATTGTTTTGGCCAGAAAAAGGCCGTATTCCAGAAAAAATTCAGTCACAACTGACTCCATAATAGTTTTGCTCCCGGGCACCTATGCCCGGGAAGGCGCATTATACCGCTAACAGGGTAAATGACAGGGAATTTATTAAAATAGAGGCTTAAGCTGCCTGTTTTATGGGGCGAATCGTATTTTTCAGGGCTTGCTGAAGAAAAATTGAACCGCCAGGACGCCGGGAATACAGCATTTCTAAAAATCTGACGTCTTGACGCATATAAAATAAACAGCCTTAGAATTTATGATATACGCAGAAATAAGTGCTGATTGAGATAAGCAGGTGACGAATAATAGCGAGATTACGTATCTTATGTATGGACTTCTGCGTAGTTAACCGCATTAAGAGGCCAAAATAGGACAATATAGGCGATATTTGTCATATTTTACTTGATTTTTTGTTAAATCGAGCCAAGCTTAAAAAGTGTTTACCTTGGGGGGGTAGATAATAATGCTCAGAACGCTCTATTCCATCCAACAGGTGATGGGCATAACAGGCGTTACAAGAAGACAATTGGCTTATTGGCATAAAACCGGGTTAGTCATCCCATCCTGTCGATCGAAGGGGGGGCATGCTCGTTACGCCTTTACTGACCTTATTGCTCTGAAAACGGCTAAAAAATTAATCGATGCTGGCCTGTCTGTTCAGCGTATCCGCGACAACATTACTTCATTACTTAACTTTCTTCCCACCTGCAAAGAACCTCTGGCAGAACTCTCACTGGTCGTAACCGGGGATGTCATTCTTGTATTGCATCAAAACGCTGCCTTTGAAGCGTTGACTGGCCAGGAATGGATACTGCCGATTGCTGAATTGCAGGAAGAAGCGCAGTACTGGAAAACGGGTAGTCAGGTCCCCACACCGATACAAACAAAGCTGGCGCTGATCGCGGAGGAATCCTGAATATTAACGATAAAGAATATGCTAATAAAGACTATTGCGAATAAAAACTATGTTCATAAAGAAGAGTGACGGTGTTATTTTTTGCAGAACTAACGAATAAACAGATGACAACGGTACGGGTAAAACATCAGGAGAGATTGACAGGAGGTCAAAAATTCAACATGGGTAACACAAGTTTCTTAACCGATATATAACGTTTGTTTTTTTTACATAACCGGGAGATAAAGGCTATGAGCGTGATTGCCATTGCGAATCAAAAAGGTGGGTGTGGGAAGACGACGACAGCGATTAATCTTGCTGCCTGTTTAGGAAAAGAACAAAAAAAGGTTTTACTTATTGATGCAGACCCTCAGGGGCATGCGTCCCTGGGGCTGGGTAAGCGTTGTGAAAGCTTACCCGGGCTGTTTGAAGTGCTGGCGGGTAATGCCTTGTTACAGGACGTGATCCTGACGGAGATCATTCCCAACGTGGATCTGGTACCCGCTACAATTTCATTGGCAGCGGTTGATCATGTTTTAGCCGATGTACCTGATCGCGAGAGACAGTTGTTACATCATTTAGAAGATATCAAAGAAATATATGATTTTATTTTGATTGATTGTCCGCCAACCTTGGGTACAATATCAATAAACGTGCTAATGGCTGCAAACCGGGTGTTGATCCCGATTGAAATGAGTTTGTTCGCTTTGGATGGCGTCGAACGTCTCAATGAAACGATTGCGCTAATAGCAGAGAAAAATAAGCTTGAGTTAACGATATCTGTTTTACCGACACTGGTAGATAATCGTACGCGTTTAAGCAGACAGTTTTTAAAACAACTTTGGGAACGATTTCCAGACGAAATTCTGCCTGTTATCGTACACCAGACAGTAAAATTAAAAGAAGCTGTTTGTGAGGGTGTACCGGTTATTCAATTTTCACCTGGATCTGTTGCGGCACTTGATTACACCAGGCTGGCGACAGAAATAGTACGATTGGGTGAACTACAGGTTGATGAACTACAGGTTGATGAACTACAGGCTAATGAACTACCGGCTGATATAGCAGTCTCGGATGTTGCTATTTCGAAAGATGCTCCGGCTGTCTCGGAAGACGCTCTGGCAGTTACCGAAGCGGCTCTGGCAGCTTCGCAAGATGAGCAGGAAGAAACGCCGGAACAAGCAGAAGAAAGAATTAGAAACGAAGTTCTGGATAAAACAACAAGCAATATTATTCAGACAGTCGAAGGGGACATGTATTATCTGGACTTGTCTACAATGGATGAAGCCATTGCCGATGACAATGCATATGACGAGGCCAATAATAACGACAACGACACAGATGAAAAGTTAAACGCATGTGGATTTGGTTCACCTGAAAATATCACAGTTGATGATCTACCACATAGCAGGCTTATATGGAATTACGGGGAATTAGCCGGTAAGGAAATAAAAATAGCAGGAGAATTTAATGACTGGATTCCAGACAGAGATGTTGAAACGCTGGATGAAGACGGCATTTTGAAAAAAGTGCTGCATGTTGAACCGGGGGAATACCAATATCGAATTGTCATTGATGGGAAATGGCAGGACGACCCGTTTAATCCGAACCGTGTGAAGAACAAGTTTGGTGGTAACAACTCATTGTTAAATATTTCTACCGGCCAAATGGCAGGTGGTCTATGAGCTGTTTTCGTAATTGTAAACTATGTTGTAATCTGTATATGTGAAACTAATGATCAGTCATTCTGATAATAACAAATCTGGCTCAAAAGAGAGACTTGAAAAAATAAGTCATCATTTTTTCAGTCATTCAAAGGAAGCAGTGAAGGGCGCCAGGCCAGCCACTTATATCCCTATTTTGTTAGAGTCTGAAAAACAGGATGCATTTGTTTTTGCTATGAACAATCACTTCAGTCTGAAGAATCATTTATCTGCTGTTGTTAATGTTGATAGTGCCTTGCGCGAAAGTCTGCCGTTGGAAAAAAAATCTGTTCTCGAATTGACCTGCGAAGCTGAAACTAACCGGTCAAGAATTATTGAGCATTTAAAAGAGCTGAATGTAAGTCCGGAACTATGTTTATTGCCTTTTGTTTCGCATGAGGTATCAATACTCAGTGATGGCGATTTTTTATTAACGGTTGTCCCGGCATCATTAACAGGTGTTCGCAGAGTGTTTCATCGCCTGGAGAAGGTATGCCAGGGGATGAAAGGCTTAAAGATAGGGATTGTCGTTGTTGATGCGAACAGTTTGCAGATGTCACAGCTTTGTTACGATGTGATGGAAAACAGCATTGATTCTTTTCTTGGTTTAAAATCAGTGGTGCTCGGACATTTATTATCGAATACGGCGGTTGACCTGGCAAAAGGCCGGTTTATCCAGTTTCCGGACGAGATCGATAAACTGGGTTCTGCGCCCATTGAGCTCGAAGACATCGCTGATAATATATTGAACAAATTGTCTAAACTTGTGGCTCAACGACCGGCCATGAATATTCTTACGCAAGTTAATGACCGTAATGTAAAAGCCAATCGGGACTTTAATAGCCTTTCTGCCTGATCTTCCCTGATTTTCTGTTTGTTAACACTGATTTTTATGTGGGTTTGTGTGCTATTTCCTTACCTTACCTGTCATTCAAGGTCGTCAGTAGGTTCAAAAATATCACTGATAATATTTTGATTTCCTTCAGTTTCCATTACATTTATTGTGTGAGATGCCGATAAATTTATATGTCTTACTGTAACTAGTTAATATTATTTGTTGAGCATATTTGCTAACTTATTGATCAAATTACTATTGATTGCATTATCGATGACAGCCATAAATTAGCTTGTGATTCTAAGCTGTCAAATATAGAGGGGTGATCAGCATTGGTCGCTGTATTTGAAATTGATCCCAAAACACTCATTTGGGTCAAGGAAGAAATTGAAAAGACACTCGAAGAGTCTCAAAGCTCTCTCGAGACTTATCTGGAGCAACCCGATGATGTTGCCCGAATGGAAGTGATTGCTGACAGCATTCACAAGATTCGTGGTGCCGTTGATATGCTCGAGATTTTCGGTGCTGTTTTACTTGCCCAGGAAATGGAAGCCGTCGCTGACGCGCTTATCGCAGATAAAATCAAGCTCAAGGACGAGGCAATGGATGCATTGATGCGTGGTATGTTGCAATTACCTGCTTATCTAAATCAGCTATATCATGGGAACAAGGATATTCCTTTGGTATTGCTGCCATTACTGAATGATATGCGTGCAGTCCAGGATAAGGCGCTGTTGACTGAAAGTGCTTTTTTCTCCCCCAGCTTGTCCGCGCTAAAACCCGCTGAGGTCGATAATGATGACAAACCTGCAACCTGGGACATCAGAACTATTGCTAAAAAGTTACGGCCTGTTTATTTATCTGGCTTGTTGGGTTTTTTCAGGGATGAGAAGGTCAAGAAAAGTTTACGCAAGCTGGCCACTGTTATAATGAACCTTGAACAGGCGAGTACCCAGAAAAAAACCGAACAAATCTGGTGGGTAAGTGCAGGTCTTATTCATGCTCTTTACGACAAGGGGCTTGAGCCAAGTGTCGCCATTAAATTATTGTTAGGAAAAGTTGACCGGGAAATTAAAAGGTTAACCGATGAAGGTGAGGGCGTGTTAAACAGCGAACCGCCACACGAATTGATGAAAAATATGCTGTATTATATAGGCCGTTCTACATCAGCCTCCACTCGTGTCAGGGAATTAAAACTGGCGTTCAATTTATCTGCTTCTCTACCTGATACCCAGGCGATTACCGAGGCCAGGGATGAACTAATCGGGTTCAATGCCAATATAATGGAAAATATCGCCAAGCAATTGAATGAAGAATTGCTGACAATCAAGGATACACTGGACATTAACGTGAACCTGAGCGGTGGCAAGGCTTCACAACTGGAACCCGTTGTTGAGCGCCTGAGATCTGTCGCTGATGCTTTGGGCATGATGGGCTTGTCGAATTTACGTAAACTGATTCGCAAACAGGAAGCATTTATTAGTGACCTGATACAGCAGGATAAAGTGCTCAGTAATGAAGATGTTATACAGATAGCCCGAATACTACTTTATATTGAATCATCGTTATATGACCTCAATGTGCATGAAGAAGCCAGTGAAATCATTGATGATAAGGATTTAAACGAATTATCTTCCCTGCCCGAAGCAGAATATCGCCAGGTCGTTAATACCACAGCACAGGAAGCACTTGAAGAACTTAACAGGGTCAAGGACGCAATTAGTGAATTCTCATTCAATGCATCTAATCCTGATTTAATGGCTGATGTGCCACGACAAATGGGTTTAATAAAGGGCGCAGTCAAAATGCTTTCTCATCCACGTGTTGTCGGCGTTATTGAAGCGATTAGTGAGTATGTAGAACAGGAAATATTGGGTAACAAGGTTGTCCCTGATGGCCCATCTTTTGATTTTCTGGCCAATGCAATTACGGGTGTTGAGTATTATCTTGAAGGTATTTTGCAGAAATCGGTTACCTCTGATTATGCTATCGAAGTTGCAGAATATAGCCTTGCTAATTTAGGACATGCATCACGGAAGATTGCGTCTGAAAAAATTGAGGAAGAAGCGACGATAGATGAAGGGGAAGAGGAAAATACGACAGTAGAAGAGGTTGTACCTCTGGTGCCAGCTGTAAGTTCAGGAGTAGAAGAAGCTGAAGCGGAAATATATACGGAAGTCGATGAAGAACTGTTTTCAATTTTTCTGACTGAAGCAGGGGATGAGCTGGAAGAAATTATCAGTTGTGTGGAAAAATGGAAAATTGATAGAAATGATGAAGAAAGTCTTGGTTCTTTGGTTCGGTCTTTCCACACGCTCAAGGGTGCGGGTAGAATTGTAGGAGCAACAACAATTGGCATGCTTTGCTGGTCAATTGAAGAGTTATTAAGACGTGTAAAGGATGAACGCATCCCGCCAGGCGATGAAATTGTTGAGTTACTTGAGATGACCTTGCCTATGTTGGCCCAATTAGTCACGCAAATGAAAAATGGTGAAGATGATGGACAATCTTCTGATGACACTTCACCTGATGTTCAATCACTGATAGATACTGCCCGGGAACTTCGGGAAGAAAAACACGCTGTGGGTTAGCTTACAGTACTTACCTTGTAACAACGCGTGCATTACAACAAAAAGAAATAACAATTCATATTATTCTAATTTCACCTTTTTTTAATCTGGATTTAGATCGCAACTATTGTGATAGCATCTGTGTGCCTGCTAGTTGCGATGGTGTATAAATAGCAATCACCGGGTGTTTACAACGGGAAAAATATTTACCAATAACAAAGGAGCGTTTAAATGTATAAAAAAATAATATTAATTTCATTTTTGATGGTTTGTTTGATGAGTACTGCCATTGCCAGAACACCGTCCACAGATAATGCGTCAGTTTATATTATTAGTCCGTCACATGGTGAAATGGTGGTAAATCCGGTCACTGTTCGTTTTGGTTTAAAAGGAATGGGTGTAGCACCCGCGGGTACCGACAAGGCAAAAACAGGGCATCATCACTTGTTGATTGACACAAAATTAAAATCAATGGACGACGCTATCCCAAAAGACAAAAAACACATGCATTTTGGTGGTGGTCAAACTGAAACAACACTGAAATTATCGCCTGGCAGACATACGCTACAACTAATGTTGGGTGATATGAAACATGTTCCTCATAATTCGCCTGTAATGTCCCAGCAAATCACCATTTTCGTTGAATAAAGACAACAAAAAGCCGGTTGTGCTGCAGCCGGCTTTCCCCTGGTGCTAATGTAACTTATTGTTATCTATAGGTTATAACGTTTTTGCAATAATAAATCAAAATAATTGAACCTTTATATACTAATATAGTCATAACTAGTAACACTTACTTCCTCCCTTGTAGGTGTACTTTTAATGCCCTGCAAACCCACGCTCCCCCTGTGGTAAATGCAGGGCATTTTTTTTTTACACATGGATGTGTTTATGTCTCGTGAGGGCAGGATTTGGCCATGGATGGCCTTATGTCACGAGAGCACATGGATGTGCGAAGTGACCGCC
>JAUWSG010000189.1 GCA_030610155.1 Gammaproteobacteria bacterium | reverse complement strand
TCGGCGGAAGCAGAACTAGACGCCAAAGGCCAGGTGCTTGGTTACGTCGGCACGGTCACCGACATTTCAGAAATCAAGGCGGCCGAACTGGCGCGCTTGCAGACAGAGGATAAGTTGGCACGCAGCAAGGCCGAATTCGAATCCATGTTCAACGCCATTCCGGATGCGGTGATGTTCGCCGACACAGAACGCCGGATCGTAATGAACAACCCCGCGGTTTCTAAAATGTTTGGCTACAGCGATGAAGAGCTGATCGGCAACACAACACAAATGCTGTACCCCGACAAGCAGAGCTTTATAGACCAGGGTAAACTCCGCTTTCGCATCGGACCGGATCCGGATCCGGAGCAAGACCCTTACGAAGTCCAGTACAAGCACAAGGACGGCAGCACGTTCTGGACTGAAACCATTGGCACCCAGGTCAAGGATGTGAACGGCAACACTATCGGTTTCATCGGCCTGTTCCGAGACATCAGCAGACGCAAAAAAACCGAAGAGGCATTGCAGGAATCACAAAAGATGCTGCAGTTAGTCCTGAATTCGATTCCCGTACGTGTATTCTGGAAAGATCGCGATTGCGTTTATCTTGGATGCAATCAAAACTTTGCCAGAGACGCAGGACTGGAATCCCCCGAACAAATCATTAGCAAGAATGACTTCGAACTTAGCTGGCGCGAACAGGCTGAACTCTATCGGGCAGATGACCAACAAGTTATGCAAAGTGGCGCATCCAAACTGAACTATGAAGAACCGCAAACATCACCGGATGGACCCCCTCTCTGGCTACGCACCAGCAAACTACCTCTAAAAGATTTGGACGGTAATATATTTGGCATCATGGGTGTTTACGAAGACATCACCGAACGCAAGCGCGCCGAAGAAGGAATACACGAGAGCGAGCAACGTCTGGCCGAAGCCCAGCGTATGGCCCACATCGGCAACTGGGAGCTGGATCTGGTGACAGATGAGCTATTGTGGTCCGAAGAAGTCTACCGCATCTTCGAGATCGATCCCCGTAAGGTCCGTATTACTCAACAAAACTTTTTTGACGCAGTACATCCGGATGACCTGGAACAACTGAAGGCCGTCTTTGCGGAATCAGTCAAAAACAAGACCCCCTACAACATTGAACATCGTTTATGCATGGCGGACGGCTCGGTCAAATATGTCCAGGAACATTGTGAGATTATTTATGATGCGCAGGACCAGCCACTACGTTCCGTCGGCACCATACAGGACATTACCGAACGCGTGATTATGGAAGACACCCTGCGCCGTTCGCAGAAGATGGAGGCCATCGGCCAGTTGTCCGGCGGTATTGCCCACGACTTCAATAACCAGCTGGCAGTGGTCATCGGCTATCTGGATTTCCTGAAAAACTATACTGCCAATGACGAAAAACCTAGCCTATGGGTAGATACTGCCAGCAAAGCCACGCTGCGCTGTATCGATCTGACCCGTCAGTTACTGACCTTCACCCGCCACCAAAGCAAGAATAAAACGGTGGTGAATCTCAACACCACGATAATGAGCCTGCAAACTATGATTGCACGCTCAGTCACACCCAGAATCGAGGTGCAGTACGTCCTGGCCGATGACCTGAGCCATGTCAAGATCGATCCCGGCGAATTCCATGACACCATCCTGAACCTGGTAATCAATGCACGTGACGCCATGCCGAGTGGCGGTAAACTTCTGATCGAAACCAGCAACACGCACCTGGAGGAGAGCTATATCAGCTTGAACCACGAGATTGAAGCCGGCGACTATGTGCAATTGAAACTGATCGATACCGGCACCGGCATATCTACCGAAACCCTGAAACACATATTTGAACCCTTCTTTACCACCAAGCCCGAAGGCAAGGGTACTGGCCTGGGACTGCCCATGGTCTATGGTTTCGTAAAACGCTATGGCGGTCACATCAAGATTAACTCGGAACCCGATAAGGGAACCTGTATTTGTATCTATCTGCCGTGTACTGCGGCTTCCAAACCAGCCACCATTGTCGAAAATGTACAGACAACCGCATTGCCCACCGGAAGCGAATCCATCCTGATCGTCGATGATGAAGCTGCCCTGCTAAATTTGACGAATCACCACCTGACCGATCTCGGTTACCGTACCCTGCTTGCGGAAGATGCTACACAAGCCCTGAAAATACTGGCGACAAATAAAGAAATTGATATGCTATTCAGTGACGTGGTGATGCCCGGGGGAATGAATGGTTATGAACTGGCGCAACAAGCGGTGGAGATGCAGCCCGACCTGAAAGTACTGCTGACGTCCGGTGTTACCGCCAATGACCTTTCTATCAACGGAATGGCCCGGTTTTCTGCTCATCTTCTCAACAAGCCTTATCGGAGAGAAGATTTGGCACAACGGATCCGGCTTGTGCTCGATGAGAAGTCAGAGGTATGAGCCAACCCCAAGCAACCCCAAGCGGTTGCGCTTAAAATCGAAACCGCCAATACAAACAACCCCGAGTCTCACTTAATAATTACTTCACAATCAATTAGTTATCCGGTATTTTTGGTCCAACCCCCGTTACCCCCAATATAGTAGGCAATATGCTTAATTATGCAGTATACTCATACTCGGTTATTGCATGACATTAAGCACGTATCAGAAGTTCCGTTTAGTACTCTCCTGTTTGTGCCAAGTATGCTTTGCATTTTATATATAATTTTTTGATATTTTTAGAGGTGTTATTAATGGCTACAGGAACAGTTAAATGGTTCAACGAATCAAAAGGCTTCGGTTTTATTTCTCCAGCTGATGGCAGTGCAGATGTATTTGTTCACTTCTCAGCAATCGCGAGCGATGGTTTTAAAACATTGGCCGAAGGTGCTACTGTTAATTATGAAGTAGAAAGTGGCCCTAAAGGCCCACAAGCAACACAAGTTACTGTAGCCTGATTTTTCAGGCCAGATTCTATCTGGCTTTGCTACAACTTTCTTTGCTGGAAAAGTGTCTTACCTTAAAGCCCTGTAACAATTTACGGGGCTTTAAATTATAGATTATTCATAAAAGTGTTTTACCAATCATACTGAAGGATCCATCTTGAAAAAAATCTTTGTTGGAAGTCTGCCTGCTGATGCCACAGAAGACTCTGTTCTCGCCATGTTTTCAGAATTTGGAACAGTTCGTTCTATTAACCTGATTATGGATGTGTTTTCAGGCAAATGTAAAGGATTCGGTTTTATTGAAATGGAAGGCCATGAAGCCAGAGCGGCCATTGCTGGCCTGGATGGCAAGATGCATGGCGAACGCCATTTGAAAGTCAAATTTGAAGAAATTCGTAAAAAAGGTAAAGGCGGACGTCGCCGCTAACTTTTCTCTTGTTCAACCCCGATATTTGATCGCCCCTTTACTTCGAAATAATAAATAGTTTCGAACACTATGATTTCGAAGAGAAGGGCTTCGGGCGTAATGGCTCAAACAAATATTCCAGTCCATTAATTTTTATTTCGTGCACGATACGCATCATCGTACCAAGCTCCCCTTCCGGGAACCCTTTGTTCGCAAACCAGACGACATAAGGCTCAGGCAAATCAATCAACAAACGGTTGCTGTATTTCCCGAACGGCATACGGTATTGCGCAAGCTTTAGAAGCTGGGCTGAGTCAGAAAGAAGAGCGCCAGGATCCTGGTTATTATTCATATCATTAATATCCATTATTTACAGATCCTAAGTTAAACGTACTGCCCCGCGCACCATGCTGATGACCAGGCCCATTGAAAATTATAACCTCCAAGCCAACCCGTCACATCAACGACTTCACCAATAAAATACAGGCCAGAGACATTATTACACTCCATCGTCTTGGATGACAACGCATCACAATCAACACCACCAAGTGTGACTTCAGCCGTGCGGTAGCCTTCAGTGCCATTTGGTTTAATTGCCCATTGCTTGAACCGTAATTCAATTTCCTCCAGCTCTGCATCAGCCATCCTTTGCAATGTCCTTTCAGCAAGATCTTTACTTAATAGCGCAAATACCAGCCGTTTTGGCAGATGTTTCGATAGCGCTGTTTTTAATTGAAGTTTTGGTTGCCGTTCTTTAGTTGATTCCAGGCAATCAAATAAATCAATTTCAGGCAACAAGTCAATCTTAACTTCTTCTCCAGGTTGCCAATAAGATGATATTTGCAAAATAGCCGGCCCGCTTAAGCCTCGATGGGTAAACAAAATATTTTCATGAAAATATTGATTACGATTATTAACAATACTGTCTACAGCAATACCCGATAATACCGAGAATTTCTTTTTATCTTCTGGTTGCAATGTAAAAGGCACCAGCCCCGCTGAAGTAGGCCATACTTTTATATCAAATTGTTCTGCAACTTTATAACCAAATGGGCTGGCACCCATTGTTGGAATAGATAAACCGCCTGTCGCAACCACCAGTGATTTGCAATGAAAGTCATCTTGACTACTTAATATTATGAAATGATGGTCTGATTTTTTATTAACCGCTTCTATTTTGGTGTTCAGGTATATCGATACACCGACCTGTTCACACTCGGCCATAAGCATAGAGAGAATATCTTTTGCGCTATTATTGCAAAATAACTGACCGTGCGATCTTTCATGAAATTCAATGTGATGCTTCTTTACCAGTTCAATAAAGTCCCATTGCGTATATCGACTCAAAGCAGACTTACAGAAATGTGGATTATGTGAAATATAATTTTCTGCACTGACTGAATAATTGGTAAAGTTACAACGACCACCGCCTGACATTAATATTTTTTTACCGGCTTTATTCGAATGGTCCAGCACGATAACGTTGCGGCCACGTTTACCTGCCTCTATAGCACACATTAATCCTGCTGCGCTGGCGCCTATTATAACAACGTCTGTTTTTTTCATCACTCAGATCTTATGACAGGGTAAAGCATGTTCACCTGATTGAAAAAACTCACACAAAAAATGCCCTGCAAAACAGGGCATTTAAATTTATTCTTTTTATATCAATAAAGCAGCACTCGATTGGAGTGCATCACGCATTAATGCTCGTGACCACCTGGTCCATGGACATGGCCATGTTCCATTTCTTCCTCTGATGCAGTGCGCACTTCCACGACTTTCACATCAAAATTAAGATCAACACCAGCCAGTGGATGATTACCATCGACAACAATATTATCGCCATTCACCTCCATAACCGTGACAACCAGCATTTCATCATTGGGTCCCTGTGCATGAAACTGACTTCCAACCGAAATATCGTCAACACCCTCGAACATGGTTTTAGGCACTTCCTGCAACATAGACTCATCACGCATCCCATAACCCTCTTCGGCAGATACGGACACCGTTAATTCTTCACCCGCTGTTTTACCTGTTAACGCACTCTCCAGGCCTGGAATGATATTACTCGCCCCATGCAGATAGGCAAAACTACCATCATCAGATTTATCGATGACAGTACCTTCATTATTTGTAAG
>JAUWSG010000090.1 GCA_030610155.1 Gammaproteobacteria bacterium | reverse complement strand
TGTCAATCGTGTCAGCAAAACGGTGCCCGATATTAATACCTTGTGCGAGCGTCTTACTGATTACCTGGAAGACCAGGAAAAAGAGTTGTTTCTGCAGAAAACCCGGTCTTTATCCCGGTAGGCTGGTTATGTAACGTGAGCGACTGGAACATGGTCTTAACAATAAAAATACCCTCGGAGGTCTTCTGGCAATGAGTTTGGGAATCAAGTTTAATCTTGTATTAGTAGTCACATTCCTGTTGGGCATCACAGCAGCAGGTTTTGTTTCTTATAACATGTTGCAAAAAAATGCGCGTGATGAAATTCAGCACACGGCGGATATTATCCTGGAAATTGAGCTTGCTATGCGTAGTAATACTATCAATGAAGTCAAACCCCTGCTCGCGCCGCACATGGATGAAACATTTTTGCCGCAAACGGTGCCGGCTTATGCGGCGACACAAAATATACGTGGCCTGCGGGAAAAATACCCTGAGTACAGTTACAAGGAAGCCACATTAAATCCTATCAACCCGACATCACGCGCAACTGATTGGGAGACCTCGATTGTAGAATATTTCAAAAACAATGAGGGAGCGAAAGAGTTGATCGGTGAACACGAGACCGCAGTTGGTCCCAGCCTGTATATCGCCCGTCCTATTCGTATTTCCAATGGTGATTGTTTGAATTGCCATGGAAAGATGGAGGATGCCCCTCAGGCCATGTTGGCCAAATACGGCGTTAATGGCGGTTTTGGTTGGCAAATGAATGAAGTGGTCGGTGCACAAATTGTCAATGTGCCCATGTCCGTTGCATTGGATCGTGCACAAAAAACCTTTAAGACATTTATGGCTTCATTATCACTGGTGTTTATTATTATTCTTGTGTTATCCAATATTTTGTTGCATATGATCGTTATCAGGCCCGTTAAAAGAATCTCCACTATTGCTAACGACGTGAGCATGGGAAATCTGGATGCCCCTGAGCTCAAGGTGGACAGTAAAGATGAGCTGGCGACCTTGAGCGAATCATTCAACAGAATGCGCAGGAGTCTGGATAATGCAATGAAGATGATCGATGATTAAGGTGATATCGAAAATTGTTGTTTCTGTGCTTCCTCCCTCATAAGAGGAAGAACATCTTTTTTACCACGGAGGTCACAGAGAAAACCTTTTTATTACGCCGCCCTCTCCCAAGGGGAGGGGCATGTAATCCTCTCTTTTTTCTCCGTGACCTCCGTGGTAAAAGGTCTTGGTCTAAAAGTCTCGAAGTCTTTTAACCCGACAATTCAGGCCTCAGTTCCCGACACAACCACGCCTTACCAATCCGTAGTTCCCGGTCCACGGTTGCGGCCGATATTGATAACACTTCTGCTATTTCGTCATAGGTGAGTCCACCAAAAAAACTCAGTTCAATGACTTTGGCTTTACGTTCATCAAACTCCTCAAGTTTTTTTAGTGCTTCGTCCAGGGCCAATATGTCAGGTTCGTCACAGTCTCCAAATAGCCGGCTTTCAATTAACGTTACCCTGGTCGCATCACCACCCCGTTTTTCCCGCTTTTGCGCGCGCGCATGGTCAATCAGTACATGGCGCATGATGCGTGCAGCCACGCCGAGGAAATGCGCACGGTTGGTCCAGGCCTGGTCAGTATCAACGAGTTGTAAATAGGCTTCATTGACCAGCGCGGTCGCCTGCAAGGTATGCCCGGCATTTTCCCGTCCCATGTAGTTATTCGCCATTTGCTTGAGCGTGTCATAGAGCAGCGGCGTCAGTTTGTCCATTGCGCTGGCATTTCCGGCCTGCCAGTTCTGCAGTAACTGCGTGACGGTGTGTTGATCTGTCATGGTTTTAGTCCCTTAACGAAGTGAGTTCATGGTAGCGATTGTTGATTTGTTAAGCAAATTATTAGTGGTGCATGCTGATTCTGGAAAATAAATCACAATAAATCGCCGCGTAACTAACTGTTATTTATGGGTGTATTAAATAATTAAAATATTTTTCATATTTTTTCATTTTCCTTGAGGGGATTTCCCTGCGCTTAGCGCTTAACAGAATAGGAACACAAGAAAACTTTAAAACAACTAATAACAGGAGAACAGGAAAATGACTATTACAACAAACATGAGAAATACATTATCTGCAGCCGTTTTAGGAATGGCCATCATTGTCCCTCAACAGGCATCTGCCGGTCTGCTAAACAATGTCTATAGCAAAGCCAATGGGGCTTATGTCAAGGCATCGCAAACACTATCTCAAGTGAGGGTTGTACGGAAAGTCGTTAATAACGTAAATACAAAAATTGACAATATGAAGGAAAAGATCGACCAGATACCCGCCAAGCTTGATGCTTTGCCAGATCCGGCGTTTGTATTAGGTAATGCCAAGAGCTTTATCGAAGATAGTGTTTTTCGTGTAACGGATGAGCTTGACCGAGTTCGTGGCGAATTTCAGACCTTCAAGGGCGATGACTGCAGTGCAGGTACTCAATGTAATGAGCTGCGTAACCAGTTGCTGGGTATTTTACGGGGTCTCAAGGGCATCAAGGATGTTGTACCGGGCTACGATATTTTACCCAAGCCGGGCTTTACCGACCCCAGGGAAATTGCCATTGAAAAACTTCCGCCCCTGATATTGTATGGTCTGAATACATTAACTGGACCAATGAATGGGCTTGACAGTATGGAAGATTTTGCCCAGTGGGTCGATACATTGCGCTTCTATACTCTCCGACCAATTGAAGAAGACAATTCTTACCGTCTGCCTCAAGCTGAATGTGACGTGCTGGAAGCATCAATCTCAACAGACAATGACAAGTTCAACCAGATGAAAGACACGATGGAAAAAATCGAGCTGGTTACCAGAATGATGAAGGACATCATGCCAAAAGATATTGTGATCAATGCCTGGGTGGGCACCAGTCTGCCTAACCCGGCCTTACCTGTCACTGTATTTATGAACAGTCTGTCAGGTGATTTCAAGAAACTGGTGGGAGAGGAGCTCGATGCACGCAAGAGCCAGGTGAAAGGCTGCAGGACACAGGCGTATAGAACTGCAGTATTAGATTCAATTGCAAAGTAGTAAGAGGTTTACAAACAAAAGGAAGAAAACATTATATAAATAATATTTTCCTCCCCAAAAAAAGCCACCATCCGGTGGCTTTTTTATTGCCGGAATATTTTTCAAAAAAGACAATAGTGCAATCGACAATATGCACATGCCGGACCGGGTCAGTATCAGTTTCTCAATACTTTTTCTTATGCTCTTTGTGGTGTTGTTCGTTTTTTATAACATTTCAATTAATGCGTTTGCCGCATTGGAAAGCGTTCTTTCCCTGTGTTGTACCACGCCCAGTGTGCGCTCGAATTTTAAACCGGCAACATTTATTAAGCGGTAATTATTTTTATTCAGCATCGAAAGGGGTAGCACACTCCAGCCCAGGCCGACATCCACCATCATCTTGATGGTTTCAAGATAATTAGTGGAAAGACTGATGAGCAGGTTAGTGCCCAGAGGCGTAAAGGTGCGTTCCAGTACTTCACGTGTATAGGTGCCACGCGCAGGTAAGATCGCGGCATGTTTTGCGAGTTGTTCTACCTTGATGTTTTTCTTTTTTGCTAATGGATGGGTTTTACCTACCACCACGCTCAATGGATCGTCCCAGACTTTTTTCATAATGAGATTGTCTATGGGTTCCAGGGGCAGGGTCACAATGCCGATTTCGAGATCGCCATGTAGTACTGCCGCACAGGCTTGTTCGGAGTCCATAAAACGCAAATCGAGTTCTACGTCGGGATATTGAAGTGTGTAGTTACGTAATACCGGTGGTAATCGATGCAAACCGATGTGATGACTCGTGCCAATACTCAGGCGGCCTTCAACTTTTCCGGAAAGATTGGAAACGGCGCGTTTGCTGTCCTCGAGTTCGGCGATGACGCGTTGTGCCCGGGGTAAAAGAGTCCGGCCTGCTTCGGTAAGAGAGATATTACGGCCAATACGGTCGAACAAGTGCGTATCCAGTTCAGATTCAAGTGCGGCAATGCGTTTGCTTACCGCGGGCTGGGTGATGAACAGTTTTTCTGCTGCGATGGAGAATGAGCTTGTATTGGCGACTGCTAAAAAGGCTTGTAGGGTGTTGGTGTCCATGGGGTTTTCCTTGGCTTTTTCCCCTCATCGCTTCGGACGTCCTGTCCTCTCGCGAAATAAGCGCATCCCTGCGCAAAACCCCGGCCCTCTCCCCAGAGGGGGGAGGGAGTTTAGAGTGACTCGGCCCTCTCTCCAAAGGGGAGGGGGAGCTAGAGTGACCCGGCCCTCTTTCCAGAAGGGAGCTAGAGTAAGTGGAAAGTGTTGGTTGTAAATTAGAATAGTTAGTTTAATACTATTCCAATCGGTAATGCAATATATGAAAAATATGAATTTGTGTTATAGATGTCAGATCCGTAATATCAATTACCAGACATGCCCCGGACTAACTCCCTCTCCCCTCTGGGGAGAGGGTTGGGGTGAGGGGAGAGCTGCAAAATGACTCAAAAGTCAAAAGCGCAACTCCTCCGCAAAAACCAGACTGATGCAGAAAGGCAACTTTGGCGATATTTGCGTAACAAACAATTAGCCGGATTTAAGTTTCGTAGGCAACATGAAATAGGTGTTTATATTGTTGATTTTGTATGTCCGGAAAAGAGTTTGATTGTCGAGCTGGATGGCGGTCAACACCTGGAGCAGTTTGCTTATGATCTGAAGAGAACAGGGTATTTGCAATTAGAAGGCTATCAGGTAATTCGGTTTTGGAATAATGAAGTATTTAACGAGTTGGAAATGGTGTTGGAGGGGATTATGAGGAAACTGGAAAGTCTCCCCTCACCCCGGCCCTCTCCCCGGAGGGGAGAGGGGGAAAATTTAAAGAGGAAAGTTTAATGGTGGGTAAGACGTTATACGATAAATTATGGGATGCGCATGTGGTACGGACCGAAGAGGATGGTACGACATTGTTGTATATAGACAGGCATCTGGTGCATGAGGTGACTTCACCCCAGGCCTTTGAAGGATTGCGTATGGCGGGTCGACCGCTGTGGCGAGCCAGTGCCAATCTTGCGACAGCAGATCATAATGTGCCGACTACGGATCGCAGCAAGGGTATTGCTGACCCTGTGTCGCGGCTTCAGGTTGAGACGCTTGATCAGAATTGTAATGAGTTTGGTATTACCGAATTTGATATGCACGATCCCCGTCAGGGTATTGTGCATGTGATCGGTCCCGAGCAGGGCGCAACCTTACCTGGAATGACGCTGGTATGTGGTGATTCACATACCTCGACACATGGTGCGTTGGGTGCATTGGCATTTGGTATTGGTACTTCCGAAGTGGAGCATGCACTTGCGACCCAGTGTTTGATTCAGAAAAAATCAAAAAGCATGTTAGTCAGTGTCGATGGCCAGGCGGGGAACGGTATTACAGCAAAAGATATTGTGTTGGCGATCATTGGTGAGCTGGGCACGGCAGGTGGAACCGGTTACGCGATTGAGTTTGGTGGTGATGCGATTCGTGCGCTTTCTATTGAAGGGCGTATGACGGTTTGTAATATGGCCATTGAGGCTGGTGCACGCGCAGGCATCGTTGCGGTAGATGAGAAAACAATAAATTATGTCAGGGGACGTCCTTATGCACCAAAAGAGGATGTTTGGGAAAAAGCGGTGAAGGTGTGGAACGAATTGCATTCGGATGAAAACGTAGAGTTTGACCATGTTGTGCGTATCAATGCCGCAGATATCAAACCACAGGTTACCTGGGGCACGTCGCCTGAGATGGTGGTGGCGGTTGATGCGCGGGTACCTGATCCTGCCGAAGAACGCGATACCGTGAAACGTGAAGGTATGCAGGCAGCGCTGGCTTATATGGATTTACAGGCGAACACTCCCGTCAATGAGATCAATGTGGACAAAGTTTTTATCGGTTCCTGCACCAATTCGCGCATAGAAGATATGCGTGCCGCTGCACAAGTCGCCAAAGGCCGTAAAGTGGCCAGCAATATCAAGCTTGCGATGGTGGTGCCAGGTTCCGGCCTGGTAAAAAAACAGGCCGAAGCTGAGGGTCTGGACAAAATTTTTACCGATGCGGGATTTGAATGGCGTGAACCCGGTTGTTCAATGTGCCTGGCCATGAATGCTGATCGGCTTGAGCCCGGTGAACGCTGTGCCTCAACATCGAACCGTAACTTCGAAGGACGACAGGGGCAGGGGGGACGAACGCATCTTGTGAGTCCCGCAATGGCCGCTGCCGCCGCCGTGACGGGGCATTTTGTTGATGTGAGAGAATTGGAAGGAGGAGTAGCTAATGGATAAATTTACCAGCTTAAAAGGCATAGTTACCCCATTGGATCGTTCCAACGTGGACACCGATGCCATTATTCCCAAGCAATTCCTGAAATCAATCAAGCGCAGTGGTTTCGGCCCCAATTTGTTCGATGACTGGCGTTATATGGATACCGGTGAACCGGGAATGGATAATAGTACGCGGCCGTTAAATCCCGATTTTGTGTTAAATCAGGACAGGTTTAAAGGCGCCAGTATTTTATTGGCGCGAAAAAACTTCGGTTGTGGCTCAAGTCGGGAGCACGCGCCGTGGGCATTGCAGGATTATGGTTTTCGCGTCATTATTGCGCCCAGTTTTGCAGATATCTTTTTTAATAACTGTTTCAAGAATGGTGTGCTTCCCATCGTATTGGACGCGTCAGTCGTTGATCAGTTGTTTAACGAAGTTGACGCGTCACCGGGTTACCAGTTAGATGTCGATCTTGATGCGCAAACAATAACAACACCTGGAGGAAATGTGATTTCCTTTGAGGTAGATGCGTTTCGCAAGCATTGTTTGTTGAATGGCCTGGATGATATCAGTTTGACCTTGCAGCATGTCGATGACATCAAGGCTTATGAACAAAGGCGGCGGCAGGATACACCGTGGCTGTTTTAAGATAGAGGAATGAAATTTTAACCACGGAGGTCACGGAGAAAATATTTAAAATATTATTTTGTTTTTCTCCGTGACCTCCGTGGTAAAAAGATAAAGGGGTATTTAATGACAAAGAAAATTTTGGTTTTACCCGGTGATGGCATTGGGCCGGAGATTGTAGCTGAAGCGGTAAAAGTAATAAATCGCCTGCAATCTGATTCTGGTTTGGATGTTGAGCTGGAAGAAGGGCTGGTAGGCGGTTGTGCGTATGATGCTAAAGGTCATCCGCTGCCGGATGAAACCCTGCAACAGGCAAAAGAGGCGGATGCTATTTTGCTGGGTGCGGTGGGGGGGACTCAATGGGAGTCGCTGGATATTGCTGTGCGGCCAGAGAAGGGTCTGTTGGGATTGCGTGCCGGGCTGGAACTGTTTTCCAATTTGCGTCCGGCGATTTTATATCCACAACTGGCCAGTGCCTCGACGTTAAAAGCCGAGGTAGTGTCCGGGCTGGATATTATGATTGTGCGCGAACTCACGGGTGGGATTTATTTTGGCCAGCCACGTGGTGTCAGAACACTGGATAATGGTGAGCGTCAGGGTTTTAATACGCTGGTTTATAGCGAGTCCGAAATAAGACGTATTGCGCGTTCGGCATTTGATATTGCGATGAAGCGCGACAAGCGTGTGTGTTCGGTTGATAAAGCAAATGTTCTGGAGTGCACCGAGTTATGGCGCGAAGTCATGATAGAGGTTGCAAAAGACTATCCAGAAATAGAGTTATCACATATGTATGTGGATAACGCGGCCATGCAACTGGTCAGGGCGCCCAAACAGTTTGATGTGATGGTCACGACAAATATGTTTGGCGACATCCTGTCAGATTGCGCAGCCATGTTGACCGGTTCGATTGGTATGCTGCCTTCAGCCTCATTAGATGTGAATGGGAAAGGCATGTATGAACCGATACACGGATCAGCTCCCGATATTGCCGGCCAGGGCGTCGCAAATCCCCTGGCGACCATTTTGTCTGTTTCTATGATGTTACGTTATTCATTGGGTGAAGCGGCACTGGCGGATCGTATTGATGGAGCAGTTAACAAGGTGTTAGATGATGGTCTGCGTACCGCTGACATCTTTACTGAAGGCTTGAAAAAGGTTTCAACCTGCGAGATGGGTGAAGCGGTTATTGCGGCAATATAATTATTTTGCAAACAATAAATGACAATCTATAAAATCAGAAATTAATATAAGGACAGGAAAATGAGCAAAACTTATGATGTCGCCGTTGTCGGTGCAACCGGTGCAGTCGGGGAAACAATTATTTCGATATTGCAGGAACGGAAATTTCCGGTGGGAACACTATACCCATTGGCGAGTAGTCGTTCAGCAGGTGGGAGAATTGAGTTCAACGGCAGTTATGTCGCGGTGCAGGATTTAGCTGAATTTGATTTTTCCAAAGTGCAAATTGGCCTGTTCTCAGCCGGCGGCAGTGTGTCAGCCGAATATGCGCCCAAGGCAGCCGAAGCCGGTTGTGTAGTGGTGGATAATACATCACATTTTCGTTATGACGATGACATTCCACTGGTGATCCCGGAAGTTAATCCCCATGCCATTGCCCAATACAAGAACCGGGGCATTATAGCGAACCCGAATTGCTCCACTATTCAAATGTTGGTGGCCCTTAAGCCGATCTATGATGCAGTCGGGATCGAACGGATTAATGTGGCGACCTACCAGGCGGTGTCGGGAACCGGAAAAGAGGCCATTGAAGAGCTTGCCGGGCAAACAGCGGCCTTGCTGAATGCCAAGGATATTAAGATGAAGGTTTACCCAAAACAGATAGCTTTCAATGTCTTACCGCAGATTGATGTTTTTTTGGATAACGGCTATACCAAGGAAGAAATGAAAATGGTGTGGGAAACTAAAAAAATATTCGAAGATGCCGATATACATGTCAACCCCACGGCAGTGCGCGTGCCGGTGTTTTATAGTCACTCGGAAGCGCTGCATATTGAAACACGTGAAAAGCTGACAGCGGAGGCGGCCAGGACATTATTACAGGATGCACCTGGCGTCGAAGTGCTCGATGAACGGGAGCCCGGTGGTTATCCAACCGCGATAACCGAAGGTGCCGGGAATGATCCTGTTTATGTTGGACGCATCAGGGATGATATATCGCACCCTAAAGGATTGGATCTTTGGGTCGTTGCAGACAATGTGCGCAAAGGGGCAGCACTGAATACCGTGCAGATAGCTGAAATTTTGGTAAAAGAGTACCTATAAGCTATAGTTACCAGATATATATAATAATGATTTGGGGCTTATGCTTTAACTCTTTGTTTAATAAGGCGCAAATGGCTTAATATTGAGCGATTTTTCGCCCTTTCTTGGAGTGAGATGGGAGTGAACATGGTTAAGAGATTGGCCCTGGTTTTGGCTGCATTATCTTGGATTTCGCCATTTAGTGTTTTTGCGTTAGGGCTTGGTAGCATTGATATGCAATCCACTCTCAATCAACGCCTGGATGCGCGTATTGAGCTACTACGAGTCAGGCCTGGTGAGTTAGAGGCTTTAGAGGTCGCATTGGCGTCTGCTGGCACGTTTCAACGTGCGGGCATAGATCGTCCAGCCTTTTTGGCCCGTATCAAGTTTAGTTTGATTCAGCCTAAATCTGGTGGCAAACCCTATATCCATCTGACATCCGCGCAACCTATTACTGAGCCATTTTTAAATTTTCTCATCGAAGTGAACTGGGCCAATGGCCGTTTGCTGCGTGAATTTACTGTATTGGTTGATCCGCCGGTGTTTTCAGCCGAACGTAAACAAAGACCTGTTCAGGCACCTACTACTACAGCCAGAACAGCGCCTCGATCCGCACCTGCCCGACGACAGCAATCTGTTACTCGCAGTGTTCCGGCTGCTACCCGACCCGCGCCCAGGGTGAGTACCACTGAGGCTGGCGGTGATACTTATGGTCCAACAAGACGCGGTGATACCCTATGGGAAATCGCTGAACAAATGCGCCCGGATAGTTCTGTTTCCGTCCCGCAAATGATGATGGCTATTTTGGAAAGTAACCCTAATGCCTTCTATGGTGGCAACATTAATAACCTGAAAATGGGGCATGTGTTGCGGTTGGGTGATAGCGGCGACGCGGCATCAATCAGTGCAAACGACGCTGCTCGAATGGCGAGTATGCAGTATGAAGAATGGAAAGAAAACCGTGGCATGGTGGGTTCTACACCTTCAAGGACAAGAACTGCGGCGACTCGACGCGGACCTGATGGTGCACGTGTCAAGTTAGTCAGCCCTGGAGAAGGGGAAGACGGCACCGGTACACCACGTTCTATTGCCGAAGGTAGTGATGCAGCCAGACTGAACGAAGAGCTTTCTCTTGCTCAGGAAGCACTGGATGCCACACGCCAGGAAACACAAGAACTGAACAGTCAAATGATGTCTTTAAATGAGCAAATCGAAACCATGAAACGTTTGGTTATGCTCAAGGATAACCAGCTTGTTGCTTTACAGAGCCAGTTAAAAGAAGCCGGGCAAACACCTGAAATGCCTGAGGCCACAGAAGAGGCCAGTACCGAAGCAGCATTGGAAATGGAGACAGAAGCGTCCACTGAACAGACAGAACAACTTGCTGTCGATGCAGTGGAAGGCAGTGCAGGTGATCAGGCCGAGATGGAAGCCATTCTCTCAGGTGAAGGTGGTGAGTCACAGGTCGTAGACCCAGGGCAATTGGCAGCCGAAGAAAGTGCGGCACAGGCACCGGTTGACATGGCCGCGAGTGAAGAGTCTGACATCATGGCGACTCTGATGGCGCTTCCTGCCAGATTTATGAACGACTTTAAGGTCATGGGAATAGGAATCGCACTTATTCTTATTATCGGTGGTTTTGTCTGGATGTTCATACGTCGACGCAAGTTACAGGAATTCCAGGAAAGTATTCTGACAGGCCAAAGCTCAATGGGTGAAGGTGAAGCGGCGGCTGGTTCGCCAAGCGAAGATGCCTCATTTATGAGTGACTTTGCGGTTAGCAGTATGGAAGGTATTCAGACTGAAATCAGCGATGTAGACCCGATTTCTGAAGCCGATGTTTATCTGGCTTACGGTCGTTACAAGCAGGCTGAAGAACTGATTAGCGGTGCTATTGAGGCCGATCCTGAAAGAGCGGAGTTGAAGTTAAAATCGCTTGAAATTCATTTTTCAGCCAAGGACAAGGATGCGTTTGAATTGCAGGCTGAAATGTATAAAGACAGCCTGGGTGATACTGAGCACTGGGCGAAAGTCACTGAAATGGG
>JAUWSG010000015.1 GCA_030610155.1 Gammaproteobacteria bacterium | reverse complement strand
CAGTTAACGGCTACAGGTACAGCTCCTCCACCCGGAGGAGACATGACACCGCCAGCTGATGTCACTAATTTTACTGTTACAGGCGGTGATACGCAGGCAGTCTTGTCATGGTTGAATCCAGTGAGTGATTTTTCCAAAGTACTCATTTTGCAAGCTACCAGTTCAATATTAACGGCACCGACGGACACAACAAATTACAAGGTCGGTGATATGATTGGTAATGCCAGTGTTATCTATTCCGGCAATGGTATATCAAATACCGCGCAGGGTTTGGTGAACGGGAATACCTATTACTTTAAAATATTTTCATTTGATGCCAGTTTGAATTATGCGGCGGGTGTAGAAATGAACGTCACCCTGTCCGCCAGTCCGGGTAATCTTGTGCCTGTTGTGTCGCTTATTGCTGAGCAATCGCAAACGGTGACGACGAGGGTCGTACAGGACGCCGGTAATGTGATTGTGCAAGTGACCGTCACTGATCCAAATCCGTTAGATAATCACAGTTATGATTGGTCACCAACGGACAGTCGACTGGTGGATCTGGATATATCCGCTAATAATTTCACCTTCGATCCGAGTGGGCTCACAATAGGTAATTATACCGTGAGTGTAGACGTCACTGATGATGGTATGCCGGTGAGATCTGCTTCAGCGACACTAATAATGGAAGTTGTTGCACCTTCACCACCACCTCCTCCTGCATCGTCATCCAATACTGCCGCATCGGATAGCGGGGGGGGCGGCAGTTTGAATATTGTTGTATTGTTAATGGCTTGTTTAGTCAGTCTTATCAGAACAGATCGAAGAAATCGATAGAACAGAACCTCTCTAATCGCTGTACATGGATGTACGAGTGTCGCGGGAGATGTGAAAAGTACGGTTCTTCGTAGGTTGGACTTCGTGCCTCGGCAATTGCTCCTGCATTGCCCTACCTACGTGCATCCATGCACTAGTCACTCCAACCTACGAAAGACGTTGTCTATTCCCCCTTTCCAGAGATCAAAAAATGTGAGGGACACCCAGCCAGAGCAATTTTCAGTATCAAAACCCCCATGATTTGTGCATAAAATAACAAGGTGATTTGTGGTCAGACCTGTAATATCATCATTTTACCCTCAAAAAACTGTTTTGAAGTTATAGTGAGGTGAGTGGTATGGTCAGTTGAGAATTTTTTAAAATGGCCGATAACCATACATAGTGAATATGTATTAAATAATGATCAGGACAGTGATATGGCAGAAATAGTGCAATTGAATGAAGGAATGGCAACGACCCGTTTTCTTATTAATAAACCCGTGCTTAAGATCGGACGTGATCCGGCGAGTGATATTTCGATTGATGATGCATTAGTGAGCAAGGAACATGCTCTGATTGAAGTGGTCGCAAGTGCAGAAAAAGAAGGTGAGGTTGAGTATTATATCAAGGACCTGGATAGCACTAATAATACCTATATCAACGAGCAAAAAGTGACACGCCAGCAGTTAAAAAACAATGATGTTCTTCGTGTAGGATTAAACAATTTCAAGTTCGTTGATGATAACAAGGAAGATTTTGATAAAACAAAAACACTTCACAAAAGCTGGTTCCCAGGTATTTTCTATACTAAGTAATAGGCTCTGAGTGCCTGATACTCAGCACTAGCACTATTCCCACCCCGTCATTCCGGCGCATGCCGGAATCCAGCGATGATGACAGAAGCGACTCAGTACGACATTTAAGCGTGATGGGAAGTAACCTGGTTGTAGAGAGTGTAGTGGTAGACTGGATGCCGGTATATGCTGGAATGACGATTTTAGTTAGTACTTGGTACTAAGCTCTTGGTACTGGATGGTAGGGTGTATCGCGGATTTTGTCATGCTCATGCATGCGATAGTGAACAAAATCTGCAGGGTTGTCGAAGTGCAAAAACGGGTTCCCTTCAATTTGTTCTTTCAGTGTTGAAATTTCTTTTTCCGCGTAGTTATGGCCTGGATGTAAAATTGTTTTCTGTGGTAATTCTATCTTTAGCCGATTCAATGTATCAAACATTTGTTCAGGGTCACCGCCAGCCAGGTCGCATCGACCACAGCCAAAAACAAAAAGTGTATCGCCCGCGATTAGGTGATTGCCTACGTGGTAACAGGCGGACCCGGGCGTATGTCCGGGCGTATGCAGGACGCTGATTTCGGTGTCGCCCAGTAGTATTTTATCACCGCCATAATGTAAGGTGGGAATATCCTGATAGTGTCCCCAGAATTTTGCCTCGGCTTTTAATAAGTGGACTTGCGCATCATACTCTTTCAATATGTCTTCGATCGCATTGATATGATCAAAATGGCTGTGTGTCAGGAGAATATCAGTGATCTGGAGGCCATCCTTTTTGACCTGATCAATGATTTCTTTTCCTTCCCAGGCCGGATCTACTACGGCTACCCGATTAGAGCCAGTATCACGAATCAGATAGATGAAATTTTCCATTGGGCCTAATTCCATGGCTTTTATTGAAAAAGGCTGGTTCTGGTTGCTCAAGTTTTTCTCCTTCAGTTTTGTTAGAAGAGTTGGTTTCTTCTAACCAGTCCAGAATACCTGACCATACTTCCTGGTCCTGCTGAGTTTGTTTGCTTTTGATTTCATGTATGCCGATGCCCTGATCCGAGGCATGTATATAGTTCTGGGTTTCTCTTATTTGTGCAATAAACGGGATATTTAAAGAATCAAGAAATCGCTCCAGTGACTGAAAAGCAATGGTATTGGGCTTTACCCTGTTTGCAATTATTGCAATACGCGTCTTGTCTCGTTGGATTTTTCCGACCAGCAGCAGGTCACGAATAAAATCTGCAGTCGCATGAATGTCTATCATTGATGGCAGGACAGGGATTATGATCGTGTCATTGTCTTTTAAAATGTTCGCAAGATTAGCGTTTGAAAGACCTGCGGGTGTATCAACAATAATACGTTGTGTTTCCGGGGGGACCCTTAATTGCCAGGTTCGGGTCACCGACGTATTGACCGGCTGGAAAGCCGCAACGCCATGGATTATTGCCATATCCTGTGGTCTTGTTCGCATCCAGCGCATACTGGAGCCTTGAGGATCATAATCAAAAAGCGCCGTTTTATAGCCTGCCGAGGCATAACAGCTTGCAAGGTTTGAGGCGATTGTCGTTTTACCGCATCCCCCCTTGGTGTTGATAATGCTGATTCTTCGCATAATACTGCTATTGTATTCCTACTGCGTTGCTAATCAAATTCAGGAATTTTCATATGGAAGCTATATGATACTAAAATCACTGATTTTTCAAGTACCCGACCGGTCAATACGGGTATAATACACAACAATTGGTCAAAAAGACTACATCTGGAGTGTGGAAATAGTGAACGTTCAATCTGGTATAGAAAAAAAGTTAATCGATAATTTGAATACTTCTCACCTGGAAGTCATTAATGAAAGTAACAACCATAATGTGCCTGCGGGTTCCGAGTCACATTTCAAGCTGGTCCTGGTTTGTGATGACTTTGAAGGCAAAAATTTGTTGGCGCGTCACCGGCTGGTTAACAAGATACTGGAAGATGAGTTAAAAAATAAAATTCATGCTTTGGCAATGCATACTTATACAAACAGTGAGTGGCAACAAAAAAATGAAAATGCCCCCAAGTCACCTCCTTGCCTGGGTGGTTCTAAAGAGGGATGACTGATCACGAGGGACATCGTATTGCCCTGTGAAAAGCTTCTCAATGCTATAAATGTCTCATACACCTGAACTATCTATTATTATTCCTGCGCTGAATGAAGCGAAATCATTGCCCTTATTGATTAATGATTTGCTGCGCCAGCAGAAAATCATATTTGAGTTAATTATCGTTGATGGTGGCAGTAATGATGGCACCGGCGATCTGGTCACTTCGCTTGAACATCCCGAAAAAATCGGCATCAAACTATTGCGAACATCCGCTGGAAGAGGTTTGCAAATGAATGAAGGTGCAAAAATGGCCAGTGCACCTGACCTGTTGTTTTTGCATGCTGATTCACGAGTTGATAATGATGAATTTCTTTTTGATGCTATGACATTTATGCACCAACAAAGAGAAGAGTCAGGGCTTGAGGATGTGGCGGGTCATTTTAGCTTGAAATTTATAAGAAGTGATGAAAAAAATAATGGTGCTTATTATTTTTATGAATCAAAAACCCGATTAAACCGCAAAGATTGTATCAATGGAGATCAAGGCATCTGGTTGTCCAGGCCATTTTTTAATCGGCTTGGTATGTATGATGAATCGCTCACCTACATGGAAGACGTCCGCCTGGCGAATAAAATATTTGAGGCTGGGTGTTGGGTGTCATTACCGGGTACTTTGCAAACATCAGCCCGGCGATTTGAACGGGAGGGTTTTTCTGAACGGCAAACATTAAATGCATTGATCAGTAATTTTGAGGAAATAGGGCAGCAGCATTTTCTTCAATCAGCAAAAAATATCTATCAAACACAAACGAGTACAACGAAAATAATACTCAAACCCTTTTTCAGGGCGGCGAACCAGACTCTTTTTCTGAATGGTTTTGTCAGAGGGATGGTTAATTGGTACAGGACTGGTCGTTATGTAGCACAAAATGCCTGGCAATTGGCCTTTGCTGTTGATTGTGCACGGAACAGAAAGTCGGAATTGATGCCAGGGAAAGGTCAGCATGACTGGCTTCACAATTACGATCGCTGGATTAATTTGTTTATCACTTCGCCGGTTGGTAACAGCATAACCGCGCTTGTGACGGCTGTGTGGTTCTATGGATCGTGGTTGTTTTTTAAAGGCAGTACAGACAGCTAATCGTTTGATTTGTGTTATGTTAATACGCACTACTTCTGGTTAACGCAATTTGTGCTGTGAGTGTGAAAGCCTGCAACTTACTTACTTCGGGCATTACTCATTAGGGACGTCTTAATCGTTTTTTAAGATTGTTGATGTTGTTGGTTGTTCGGTCAATTGTCGTTTTTGTGAAGTAATACCTTTGAGTCACCTGTAGCGATACTTTATACTGGTTTTCCGTCGTTCAAATAAGATTATTACTATGACAGCTTTATATTACGGCCATGGAACAGATATTGGGAATAAAAGTGATCATAATGAAGATTGCTACTTTGCTGATCCCGAAACAGGTTTGTGGCTTATTGCTGATGGCATGGGAGGCCATGAGGCGGGGGAAGTTGCCAGTGCGATTGTCAGTGAGACTATAAGTCAGGCTGTTAGTGATAGTAGCAGCCTTGTCGAAGCAATCCAAAAATCCCATACCGCGGTATTATCTGCCAGTGAGCGTGGTATCGGTGCCAAAGGAATGGGTTCAACCGTTATTGCCTTGAAAGTTATTCCGTCAGGTTACGAGATCGCCTGGGTGGGAGACAGTCGGGCTTACCTGTGGGATGGCGAGCTAAAGCAGATAAGTCGGGACCACTCATATGTTCAGAAATTACTGGATAATGGAACCATTACCGAGGAAGAAGCAATAACTCATCCGAACCGGAATATTATTACCCAGTCACTGGGTGCCGATGTACCGCAAGTGAATGTAGACCACGTTCGCGGGCAATTTACTCCGCCACAAAAAATCCTGTTATGCAGCGATGGATTGACAGATGAAGTACTGGATGGAGAAATTGCAGTCATATTGGAGCAGGGTGGTGATGATCAGACCATCGTCAATAATTTAATCAGCTCGGCATTAATGCATGGTGGTAAGGACAATGTGACGGTATTGCTGGTGTCTGCACCCGAAACGATAGCCGGGGCAGAAACAGAGGAAACTGAAAGTGCCTCATCAGTTCAGGAAACGGATGAACCCCAGTCGTATGACATCGATAAAAAATTATTTCTCTGGTCCGCATTGGCAATCGGTATTATATTTCTGGTTGTCGTTTTTTCGATTATTGCGGGTGACTAGATTTGTAGGGTGCACCCTCCGGGCATAAACTAAAATCGATACGCACCCTACGACATACACATAATTGCAAGTCTTGAGCCCTGTAGTAAAGCGCCTATCTTTCCCAACGAAACATCATTGAGCCAATAGTTGTAAAAGCTATGCTCATCACGGTAAGTGCGAGCAGGTTGGGATATATCTCCGTAATACCGGCACCATCATTCATAATGGCGCGGGCGGCATCGATGATGTGCGTCAAAGGCATGAACTGGGCGATTATTATGACAATGTCAGGTGATCCCTCAAGTGAGAACCAGACGCCGGAGAAAATCATCATGGGCCAGGATATAAGGTTTAATAGCCCGTTCGCCAATTCCTCACTCGTTGTTTTTGCTGCCACGATAAGCCCAAGTGATATCAGGCAGAATGCCCCCAGCGTGAACACAAGAAATAACAAAAAATAAGAGCCGATCATATGGAAGTGGATGAATAGATCACTGCCGAAAAAAACGATTGCCGTTATGATGACAATCAATATCAACCTGGACATGATTTGTGCGGTAATAAATTCAAATGCAGTCAGAGGTGTTGCTTTTAGTCGCTTTAATACACCATTTTTCCGGTAACGCACGATGACATAACCAATTCCGAATAAACAACTGAACATGATATTCATTGCCAGTATGCCTGGCAGGACCCAGTCAACATAGCGGACCTGTTTTCCATCCACCGTCTGTTTTTGATAATTCAGCGCTGCGATGGTTTTCAGTTCACTGCCTTTTAACACACGCTCAAGAATGTGGCCATTTACCGAGCTGGAATTTATCCAGTAGTGAATATCGCCATCATTTTTTATTACCATGTCGAGCTGGTGGTGTTTTACTTTATTTATCGCTTTTTCGAGGTCTGCTATTTTAATAAACTGTATTTGTTTCAATCGGAAGAAATCAGTTTTTGAATCATAGATTTCGGGTGATTCGCCAATCAGTCCCACCTTGTAAATTTCCCTTGCTTCATCAGAGAATAGAAAAGCGAATCCGAACACGAGGAAAAATGGCAGGATAAGATTCCAGGACAGGGCCGATTTGTCCCGGAAAAATTCAATATTTCTGGCATGGAATATTGCGAGGAAACGTTTCATGATAAATCAGTTTCAAGTTTCAAGTTAAGGTAAGTTATGATTACAGTAATTAGCACTTAGTGATAACCAAATCACCGTCATTCCGGCGCATGCCGGAATCCAGACTACCACTACACCATTTATAATCGCGTTACTTTCCACTCCTCATGGCAGCCGTACCAAATCGCCCCTGTCATTATCCCTGGATTCCGGCATGCGCCGGAATGACGGGCTTAAAAGCACTTGGCACTCAGAACACAGCACTAATAAATGTCGTCGTTATGCACGTAAATCATTTCCTGTTAATTCAAGAAATAAATCTTCCAGATTCCTTGAACGTATCTCCATCCGGGAGAGATTGACATTACGTTCGCCAAGCAAACGTAATGTATCATGCAAATTATCGGAATGAATTATAATTTTCCCGGGTTTATGGGTAATTTTGAAATCACCGCTATCCAGGTTAATAATAAAGTCTTCTTCCGGGATCTGTATTAAGACGTCATTGAAATGGGCTTCTAATAATTCACCAGGCGTGCCGATGGCAATAATCTTTCCTGAGTCCATAATTGCAACCTCATCACATAGTTCGGAAGCTTCTTCCATATAATGCGTGGTCAGGATAATCGTTTTATTACGTTTTTTAATCGACGTGATTAATTCCCAGAAATTTCGACGCGACTGTGGATCCAGACCTGTGGTGGGTTCATCCAAAAAAACGATATTGGGATCATTAATTAATGCGATGGCCAGCAATAAACGTTGTTTCTGGCCACCGGATAGATTGCGGGTATCGCGGTTTAATAGTTCACGTAACGCGCAAACGCCAATCAATTCGTCCAGATCCATGGATTTTTTATAAAGATTCTTAAAAAGTCTCAATGTTTCATTTACAGTCAGGAACTCCTGTAATGCCGTTGACTGAAACTGGATACCTGCTTCCTGTTTGAAGTCACGACCTATGGGGTTTCCTCTGTAAAGGACCTCGCCCGATGATTGTCTGGTTATACCCTCCATAATTTCAACAGTTGTTGTTTTGCCTGCGCCGTTAGGGCCTAACAGACCAAAGCAACTTCCTTCTTTTATCGTAAAGGAAACACCATCAACCGCTTTGACACCCGGGTAATGTTTTTTTAAGTCCTTGACTTCAAGAATGTCGTTCATATATTAGTCGGCTAAAAAATCATGGAAATAACAATAATATCATTTTAACGTGTTGTAGGGGCAGGTAAGTTTATTTCAACCCGGAATCCACCCAGTTGTTCAGATTGGCCGAATGTCATCGTGCCTTTATATTGATCTACAATGTCCTGAGCGATGGATAGTCCGATGCCGTGTCCCTCCGTATTTTCATCCAGACGAATACCGCGTTGAACCAATGTGCTAAGGCTTTTCTCAGGGACGCCTGCACCATCATCTTCAATAATAATGCAAGTGTTGGTATTATTGTTCTTGTCGAGGTTTATTCCGATGTTAATTTTTTGTTCAGCCCATTTGCAGGCATTTTCAATTATATTGCCTAACAGTTCGAGGATGTCTTCACGATCATAAGGCAGGATAAGTGCGTCCGGTATGTCAGTTTCAAAATGTAAATGCTTCTCGCGATACATTGCATCCAGTACTTTGAGTAATTGGGTAATTTCCCTGTAAACAGAAAAACGGGCGCCAGCGAATCCTTCTCCTGCCAGTCGGGCGCGTTTTAATACTCGATCCATGGACTGCTGCATGGCATTGGTTTGTGTGTTCAGAGTACTCTCAATGTCAGGCAGTTTTCTGATGGCGGGGTCGTTACTTAACTGGTTCAGTACTGTCAGTGGTTTTTTGAGTGCATGGGCAAGGTCAGCCAGGGCATTGCGTGAACGTTGCAAACGCTGATTGGAAATTTTTACCAGATGGTTAATTTCATCAACCAGAGGTGAAATCTCCATGGGGACCTGGTTGTTCAAAGATTGCAACTCACCATGTTCCAACGCACGTAACTCCTCCTTTATATTGTTCAGTGGGCGCAGACCCTTACGTATCATAATGACATGCAGAACCATTAAAAAGAACAGCGCCACAATAGCAGAAAACGTAAATCGCCACTGAAACACTGTTAGTTCGGATTCGATATTTGAAAGGTCTTCTGCAACGGCTATGGTGACTGTTTTGTCCAGTTTCCGGTAGCCCGTAATCAGTACGAGTAGAGGTTGATTCTGGGGGCCGATTGAATGTAACCGTTTTATTTCTCCGGTTACGACAGCTTGAGTATCCAGGGTCATGTCCCACAGTGACCTGGAGCGAATTTCATGTTCCCCGGATGTAATGACAAAATAATGTCCGGAAAAGGGACGTTGATAAATTTGACCTGGTCTTTTTTTATTGAGAGTGAGCAGGCCCTGAGGGTCGAAGCTGGTGGCGCCAAGCAGTATTTCGCTGTCATGTTCCAGTCGGGAAGCGATATAATTTTCCGCCAGGTAGCGAATCGAATTACTGACAATTAGCCACAATAAAAAAAACACCAGAACAAGACTGATAAACAGGCCGGCACCAAGACGGGCTTGTAGTGAACGCATCAGGGCGTCGCCTTGAATATATAACCCTGGCCTCGCCGGGTTTCGATGCGGTCTTTGCCTAATATTTTTCGCAATCTTTTAATGTAGGCTTCGATTACATTACTGTCTTTATCTGAATCAAAATCATATATATGCTCTGTTAAGCGGGATTTCGACAATATCTTGTCAGCATGCAAAATAAAATATCGTAATAAACGGAACTCTGTGCCAGTCAGGGATGTCGTTTTTCCTTCCCGGGTCGTCACCGTTTGCTGTTCTTCGTCGAGTACCAGCCCATTAAGTTCTATTTCCCCGCCAGGTTTTTGATTGGCGCGGTGTAACAGGGCAGTGAGACGGGCAACAAGCTCTTCAACATGAAAGGGTTTGCCGACGTAATCGTCTGCCCCGGCCTTGAATCCGTCGACCCGTTCATGCCAACTATCGCGGGCCGTTAATATAACGACAGGTAATGTATTACCGGAAGATCGCCAGCTTTTCAAAACCTCAAGCCCGCTGCGTTTTGGCAGACCAAGGTCAAGGACGGCGATGTCGTAGATATTCTCATTACCCAGGTATTCCGCTTCGACCCCATCCATGGCAACGTCTACCGCATAACCGGCTTGTTGTAAGTCAGCCTTGAGTGTGCGGACAAGATTGGCGTCATCTTCGATAAGTAATAATCGCAAATCAATCTTCCTTTTCTGATTTGATAAAGTCACCATTGCGGGCGTCAAATTTTATTTCCCAAACGACGCCCTGGTTATCCAGAATTTCAATTTCATAAACGACTGTGTCGTGTTCGTTTTCAATTTCAACTTCGAGGACTTTGCCGGGGTGTTTCTCCTGTGCTTTATGCAAAATATATTCAAGTGCAACGATATCACCCGCGTCTCTTAATTGTTTGGCCCGATCGTGGTCATCTTTATCTGCCAATGCAATCAAGGGTACTAGTAATAAACTGATTACAAATACAGGGGTGCGGCCATGTCGATAAAAGGTTTTCATTTTATTAACAATACAACATATGTCTAATCATCCCAACTCCCATATCCGGGAATGGCGATATCACGTTCACTAAACGAGCCCTTATCAGCTTGCTGGTGGCAGGCCATACAATTACTCAGGCTACCAACATCGATGTTATCGGTAATCATGCGCGCAGGTATTTCATCGTGTTCATGCTGAATATACGGTACTTTGGTGATCCGCAGGGGTGTTTGGTTGCTTGCAAGGGAGCGCATAACCTTGCGTGAACGTCGATAATCGGAACTGTCTGCACTATTGTCCAGCAAATACTGTGTGAGCACAGTCTGTGTATCTGGATCCAGTTCTGCATTGTCACCAAAATGATCCTCCAGACCCCCCATCAGTTTTTTCCAGGATCGGGCAGGTAAAAGACCGGGTGAAAAAGCCATGTGGCAGTCCCCACATTCTTCAACATAATCAGGATTGTTTATCGGTGCGACATCCGCTGTACGTTTCCAGGATTGGCCAATTCTCCAATCATCATCGTCGTCACCTTGGGCAACTTGCCAGCCAAAGACCAGTGCAAGCGTTATACTGATAGCAAAAACCATTGTCTTTTTCATCTTTGTGCTCCTTTTATAAAGTGTTCTTTAGATATTTTCTAAATATACAAGAATGTTGCCTTTTTCCTGGGCGCTACATTCTCTTCCCAGTGTCCATTTACAATTTCTTTTGAGCCATTTACGAATTTTCTTTACATCGGTTAATCTCTCAGGATTGACTGATTTTGCAATGGGCTCAATAGGTTTGCGAGTACGCACATGTTGGCCAACATCAAGCGGGTTTGTTGCATGACAACTGGTACAACTGCGATTTTGTGGTTTTTTTTGTGCACTGTGTGTTTCCATCCAGAATGTCTTACCTGATTCAGCGTTGAATGTGTCCGCACCGGCTTGTTGATATTCTTTGAGTAAGGTATCAATGGCGGTATTACTATGAGCGCTCAAAGGTACTGTTATTAATGCAATTAACAAGAGTAGATGATGGGTCTTTTTCATGGCTTTGTTTCCTTGATCTGTTAGGTGTATTTATGACTCAGCACGTTTGTAACCATTCCACATGGACCGCACCAGGTTTTCCCTGTGTATCAAGCTTTCCACTGCAACACCTGCAACATGGATAAAGACGAGGAGCAAAGTAAAGTTGGCAAAGAACTCATGTGTTTCTTCGAAGACTTCTTCCCAGAAATGACCGGCATTGCCCAGCCACGCGGCGAGCGGGCCTGCGTTCTCTTCCACGCCATAAATAGCGATACCTGTAAATGTGGTCATTATCAGGCTAATCAATAAAAGAATGATCATCGCGCCACCTGCGGGGTTGTGGCCAAGATAGCGTTTTGCGCGTAATAACAAGGTCTCGCTCAGGAATTTTTTAATTTCTGCCAGTGAAAAAACAAAACTGGAAAATCTGGCATATCGTGTGCCGATAAAGCCCCATACAAGCCGAAATAGAACCAGTCCCAGGACGGTATAACCTGCCCAGGTGTGCAGGCTCAAAAAGTCTTCTTCGGTAACATAGGCAATAAAAAATGCACTCACCAATCCCCAATGGAAAAGACGGACAACCGGGTCCCAAACCTTGATTTTTGATTGAGTGTTCATTATTTATACTCTCCTGATGCTTTCGTTTTATATTGAGGTTTAGATTAGCGAGTGAACGTGAATTCAACATGAAAAATCTGCAGGGAACCGCCATGTGACACGGTGTGGTAAAAATTATTGTTAAAACAGCTATTTATGAGGGTCCTCATTTAAGCGGATATCGCTGCCTGGCAAATAAGGATTTACTAATATACTATTCGGACTATACTGAATATAGAAGAAGGTGATTACATCATTCATCTCATGGAGGGATAGTTCGATGGTTGATTCTGAGCAAACAGGTGTTACATCTTCATCAATACCTTCTGCAGAGTCATTACGCCGGCTGGCCATTAGTGAAAGTGGTTTTGTATTTGATCCTACCAGCGGACACCATTTTACCGTTAATGAAACGGGCCTCGTTTTATTACGCCATTTACAACAAAATCAGGACCTCAGTAGTATTCTCAATGCTGTGACACAAGAATATAACGTGAGTCACCGTGATCTTGAGCGGGATGTGCTGGAGTTTTTAAGTTTGCTGAGAGAGTTTGTAGGTGAACAATGAGTGTATTCAATGTCACTGTTGCCATCACCGGCGTAAATGCCAAACCTGACAATCCAGGACCGGGTCTTGCAGTAGCACGTTGTTTACGAGAGTCACCTGAATTTAACGGGCGCATTGTAGGTCTGGGTTATGATGCGCTGGATCCAGGTTTGTATTTAAAAAAATATTGTGATGCGGGATATTTATTACCTTATCCTTCTACCGGCGATGAAGCGTTTTTATCCGCAATAAGAAAAATTCATGAGCAGGAAAAAATAGATGTCCTTTTACCCTGTCTGGATGCAGAACTGCCTGGTATGGTCAGACTTCGGCCTCTTATTGAGGAGATGGGCATCAAGGTTTTCCTGCCGACGCCTGAACAATTACGTATGCGCAACAAAGATCAATTAACCGAGATTGCGAAACTGGCAGGTATTGAGTGTCCTGAAATAAAAACAATCACGCATGCCGGGTTTTTTTATAAGTGTCAGGAAGAGGGCTGGTCCTTCCCGATGGTAGTAAAAGGTTTATTTTATGATGCCCGATTTGTGCATAACGCGGATGAAGGAGCAGAAGCATTTCGGCATATAGCGGCGGAATGGGGATTGCCGGTTCTGGTCCAACGTGTCGTAAAAGGGGAAGAATATAACCTTACTGCAGTGGGTGATGGTGAAGGCAATATGTTGGGTGAAGTGATGATGAGAAAAATGGCGGTGACTGATAAGGGCAAAGCCTGGTCAGGTGTCAGTATCATTGATCATGCCCTTTATGAGGCTAGTGCTAAATTAATTAAAGCGATTAAATGGCGTGGACCACTGGAATTCGAAGTTATGCGGGACCAACATGGGCATTATCAACTGATCGAAATTAATCCGCGTTTTCCGGCATGGATATATCTTTGCGTTGGTGTTGGCAGAAATTTGCCCATGGCATTGTTAAAGCTGGCGCTTAACGAACCAGTAGGTGATTTTCGAGAGCCTGAAGCGGGTGTGTTATTCATTCGTCACGCAGAAGATAATATTATACCTATTGCAGAGTTTGAACATGTGATTATGCAGGGTGGCCATCACCTGCAATAAACTGACCGGGATTGCTGAAGCGGGAGAAAGGAAATGGATGAAAATAATCAAATGTCAGATAAAAATAAAAAAGACTGGGTTAAGCCAACGATTACTCCACTTCGCAGCGGTCTGCTAAATAAATTTGGTAAGTCACAGAATGTGGGTTGGGTTGAGGATATCGACGGGATCCCTATAACCGGTTTAATTGAAAAATATAAGTCTCCCTTGTTTGTCGTCTCGGAAAAACGTCTGCGTAGCAACTTTCAGCGTATCAATAGAGCATTTACATCGCGATATCCCCATGTTTTGTTTGGCTGGTCATATAAGACGAACTACCTGGGTGCTGTTTGTAATGTATTACATCAGGAAGGCGCATGGGCTGAAGTGGTCTCCGAATTTGAATATCACAAAGCACGTAGTCTGGGCGTACCCGGGCATTGTATATTATTCAACGGGCCATTCAAAAACCGGACTATCCTGGAACAAGCTGTTAAAGAAGATGCACATATTCATGTTGACCACCTGGATGAGCTGTTTGCTTTGGAAGAAATTGCCCAGGCGGCAAATAAAAAAGTTGATATAACAATCCGTTTAAATTTTGATACAGGTTATACGGAACCCTGGAGTCGATTCGGTTTTAATGTTGAGTCGGGACAGGCCATGGATGTGGCATGGAGAATTCATTCCAGTGAAAACCTCAACCTGACGGGTTTGCACAGCCATATAGGTACATTTGTTTTAGAGCCCAAAGCCTACAGTAATCAGGTGCGTATTATGTGTGGTTTCATGGATGAAATTGAACGCAGGACCGGCAGTATTATAAAGTATATTGATATTGGCGGGGGCTTTGCGTCGTTAAATGCATTGCAGAGTATTTATCTTCCGCCTGAGCAAGTTGTTCCCAGCATCGAGCAATATGCTGAAGCCGTATGCGATACTTTGTTGGAGCTAACGCATGAACGTGAAGCGCGTGGTGTTCAACGTCCAGTTCTTGTACTTGAAACAGGCCGCGCCATTGTCGACGATGCGGAAGTGTTGATCAGTTCGGTTTTTGCTAATAAACGCTTACCTGATGGCAGGCGAGCGGTTGTGATGGATGCCGGGGTCAATTTACTATTTACCTCATTCTGGTACAACCACAGTGCTACACCGACGCGATTTTTGTCCGGAAAACCGGAGGAAACTGTGCTATACGGCCCGTTGTGTATGAATATCGATGTTATGCGAAACAGTGTTATGTTGCCGCCGCTGGATGTTGGTGATGCGTTGGTGTTTGGGTCAGTAGGGGCATATAACAATACACAATGGATGCAGTTTATAGAATACCGACCTAATGTCGTGATGGTGCAAAAAGACAAAATTGTTTCGGTTATCAGGAAAGCAGAATGCCTTGAAGATGTAACGTCCCTGGAATCCATGCCTGAGACATTAAAAATACCGTTCCCGAATGGCGAGCCAGATAACTTATTATCAAAGCATACCTGACTCAGGTCGGTTATGAGGGAATTAAAGTCAGTTAGAAGAAGCTAACATGAAAATACAGGCGATCAGTGTTTTAGCCAGATCCTATTCAACAATTTTATTTTTGGATAGCCCAATAGTGGGTTCGATTATACTGGGTGTTACTTTCTTAAACCCCAATATCGGTTTTTGCGGTTTGCTTGGGGCTATTGTCGGACTGATCGTATCCCATGTTTTCAGCTTTCCCAATGAAAAAAATGGCGTATATATTTTTAACAGTCTATTAGTCGGTTTGTCTCTCGGTGCATTTTATCAAATTAATGCTTATGTCGTTGTGTTGATTGTTCTTGGTGCGATATTTACTGTTTTTTTGACCGTTGCGCTACAGGATGGTCTTTGGCGACTTGATCGATTGCCAGTGCTTAGTTTGCCATTTATTGTTGTTTCCGGTTTAACGGCATTGGTGGCGCAAAAATACAGTACTTTAAATAATTTTATCGATTACGTTGATGCCTCAGCAGGCATGTTTATTCTTCCTGTCGACAATTTTTTTATTAGCCTGGGTTCAACTTTTTTTACACCTCATCCACTTGCGGGATTGCTGCTGTTTCTTTGTATAGTATGGACTTCCCGCTATCTTGCCTTGTTAGCTGTGATTGGATATGTGTTTGGCCAGTTTATTTTCACATTATTAACAGATAACCCACCCCCCAGCCTGTTAGCATGGACCGGTTTTAATTTTATGCTCACTGCGATAGCAATCGGTGGCATATTTGTTATTCCAGGCTACGTTGCGACGTTAACAGTCTTATTAGCGGTATCATTTACGGCGTTATTGATTGTCTCCATGCAGGGCCTATTGTTTGTATATGGATTGCCAGTCCTGGCGCTGCCATTTGTTATGACTGTTCTGATATTTTTAATTGCATTTCGTAAACGCGTCGGTTTGTCTCAACCCTGGCTTGCACCTGAACCTGGACTTCCAGAAGTCAATTATGAAAAAGCCCGCTTGGCCAGAGTGCGTAACGGTGAAGTGAATAGTGTCGCGTTACTCGTCCCCTTTATGGGGCAGTGGAATATATATCAGGGATTTAATGGTGCTCATACACATCAGGCACCCTGGCAGCATGCGCTGGATTTTTATATTACAGAAGATGGGAGAAGTTTTAAAAACGAGGCCAGCCAGCTGAAGGATTTTTATTGTTTTGGTTTGCCGGTGTTATCGCCTGCACATGGCCAGGTCATTCGAACGTTTGATAAGTTGCCGGATAATACGCCTGGCGAAGTGGATGTAAACAATAATTGGGGAAACTTTATACTGATTCACCTGGATACTGGCCTGTATGTACTTTTGGCACATTTGTCCCAAAACAGTATTGTTGTTAAAGAAGGAGATCGTGTTACACCCGGTAAGTTGATCGCGGCATGTGGGAACTCTGGACGTTCGCCACAACCACATTTGCATCTTCAGGTGCAACGTGACCCGGAACTGGGAAGTCCGACACATCCATTTCATTTGGCCAGTGTTATGCGGCATCATCCGGATAGTGCGAGTGAGTATATGGTGGTCTGTCGACCGGACGAAGGAGACCGTATCGAATCAGCGGCAGATGATGAACTACTTGCCACGCAACTGCACTTGCCAGTCGGTCGTCAATTGTCTTTCTTGCTGGAAGGTTCGGGTATCGAGAAGCCCGTTCGTCGTGATTTACAGGTGGAAATAACATTGCTTGGGCAGTTCCGCTTAACAAGCGACACTGAGGCAAGTGCTGCATTTGAAGAAAATAACGGTGTACTTGCTTTTTATGACAGAAAGGGCCCGGCAGATATTTTGCTGGACATATTTTTGCTGGCAAATGGTCTGACGCCATTAACAGAAAGTGCTCATCAGTGGCGTGATTCACCTTCGGCGAAACTGTTTCCTCTCGGTTTTTCACAAAAGCTCTTGCTTGCAATATTTAAACCATTAGGTTGTGGTATTGATAGTCTATATCAGCGCAGTTGGGATGCAGAAAACAGAATATGGGCGCAATCGGGGCAACATCAGCTTGGAATAGGTACCAATTTATGGCGCGCAGAAACAGAATCTGTACTCGACCCGGAAAAGGGTTTTCGTGAAATAACACTGCGGTTTAATAACAATCGATGGCATGCAAAACTGGTCGAAATCGGGCTTGCCAGCGATAGAGGCATACCGGGCTGGAATGAACAAGACGGGGATGTTTCCGCACCTGTGGTCAAAGGAAAAAACGAAGGTGCCAGGTAAATGAATATTAAAGAAAAATTCAGGAAATTATTGTTTTATATAATCTGTATAACAGGTCTTTTTATGTTGCATAACTCGAGTGCTTACAGTGACTCGCATGAATGGCTGGTAAACAGTGAGTTGTTTTCTACTGCAAGCGGTTATCAGTCTTCAGTTACGCGAGACGGTTTTATGAATGCGGGCATACATGTTGATGCCAAATACCTGGATAGCGCTGGTTTCGGTGTTGGTTACACTTATGCCCAGGTTTTTGGGGTGACAGACAAGTTTGATATAACACAACATGCCTTCTTTGCAAGTGGAAATTATAATTATTATGTTGATAGCTTATCCGGGAAGCTTGGTTTTCGTGCGGATTATTACGGTATTGAAGATAGTAATTCATATACAACGAGGACTATAGTGCCTGGCCCGGGAGGAATGGGAGGCTCGAGTATTGTCCAAACTACGTTTGAGTTCACGAATATTATAGATGTTGTATTCGCACAGTTATCATATATCAATTTTAAAAAAACATTCTATGTGGATGTGGGTTATGCTTTTTCGGACTATGATCTTGGTGATGTTGAAGTTCAGGATATTGATATTGATCAATGGACGCCGACATTGGGATTTGGGTGGAATGAAAAATATGACTGGTTACAGGCCCGACTCTATATTATTGACTTGTCCAATGGAGATAGTACAGGGGGCGTTACATCCTACGAATCTGTGGATTTAACATGGACACATTGGTTTAAGCCTGGAACGGTGTTAAATATGGATAGTTTTACTGCAGGGTTATTAATCGGCGAACGCGAATTTGCCCTGGATCCTGATGCCCGTATTGTTTATAGCATTGGGCACACACAAATCGGGACTGCTTCAATAAATGCAGTTTGGAAAATAAATGAAAGTTTCAGAATTATGACGTATTACGGGTATTCACGTTATGATGACCAGGAAAACATGAATGAATATGCAAGTAACGATTTTTATATAAATTTTTCTAAAGACTGGTAGGGTGTGACATGAACAAATTAATATTAAATAGTGGTTTATTAGTGTCCTTATTGCTGTCCCAGAATATTTTAGCAGCTGCTGATCCGTGGGCAGAAAGTTACCGATTGGAGGCGTTGGCGCAATATGAAGCGGCAGCCAGGTCACTGGAGACCATTATTTCAAACGATGTTAAAAACGAATTTGCAGTATTGCGTCATGGGTGGTTGAATTATTTACGTGGCAATCATAATCAAGCGATAAAAGATTATAAAAAGGCCATTGCGATGAATTCAAAGTCGCTGGATGCGCTGCTTGGTATTATTCTGCCATTAGAGGCGCAACAACGCTGGAACGAGGCGTCATCCTATGCAAGTAAGGCGTTAAACGTGGCGCCGTGGAATTATTATGCTCATATACGTTTGATGATAGCCGAGGAAGGTTTGCGTAAATGGGATACCCTGGTTAAACACGCACATAGTGTTAATTCCAGATATCCAAGCGATGCGACTGTACTGGTGTATCTGGCAAGGGCGTATCGCTGGAAGGATGATAAAAAGGCGGCGCGTAAGGCATATCAGCAGGTGTTGGAACGTGTGCCCGGGCATATTGAAGCGACACAGTTTATCGAAAGCCTAAGTTAACAGTTTCCTTTATTGTTAACTGGTCCTGACATATTTCTTTATTTGGCTAATAATTTTGTTTTTTTCGATTGGTTTGGTAACAAAATCAACAGCACCGAGTGCTTCGCCCATGCTTTTTTCGTCCAGCATGCTGAGCATAATGACAGGAATATTGGCAAGTGCGGGTGTTGCTTTTAAATTTCTTAGTACTGACCAGCCATCCATGCTGGGCATCATGATGTCCAGTGTGATCAGGTCCGGGAGAAGTGCGGAGGCGAGCTGGATGGCTTCTTCGCCATTGTGTGCGTTATATACTTTGAAGCCTTCTTTTGTCAGCATTCGCCGCATCATGTCATGGACGGTTGGATCATCATCCACGACCAGCACTCTGCTAATGTCTTTTCTTCGTTCTTCGCCGATATGTCTTTCAATCATCCTGACCAGTTCAGGGTCAGTATCTGCTTTTGGCTCATGCTGGACATGTTCAAATGTTTCTGGCTCAGATAATTTTTCATCGACAGGCAGGATAACCGTAAATATTGAACCTTCCCCTGGTATGCTTTTAGCGGTAATGCTGCCTTTCATTAATTTACAAAACCGCTGGGTAATGGCGAGTCCCAGTCCGGTGCCGCCAAATTTCCTGGTGGTGGAGTTGTCTCCCTGGCTGAAGTCCTGAAATATGTTGCTGATCTGACTGTCTTCGATTCCAATTCCGGTGTCTTCAACGACAATTTTGATGTGATCTTTATTATCAAGACAGCATTTTATTATTGTCAGGGTTATTGTTCCATTTTCAGTAAACTTGCTTGCATTACTCAAGAGGTTAAACAGGATTTGCCGAAAACGGGTAATGTCAATCTGGATCAAGCCAATATCGTCAGATACATTAACAATTAATTTGTTGCTGTTATGTTTTATTAATGGTTTTATTGTCGATGTGATTTCAGTAATGGCATCTTTTGCGTCAATATCTTCATAATAAAGCTGCATTTTGCCTGATTCAATTTTGGATAAGTCCAGTATGTTGTTAATCAGCGCCAGCAAATGTTTCCCGGACTCCATTATTTTCTTAACATCATTTATATGTTCACTATGATGTTGCGCGTGCATTTCTTCCTGCAAAATTTCGCTATACCCGATAATAGCGTTGAGTGGTGTTCTGAGTTCGTGGCTCATGTTGGCCAAAAACTCACTTTTGGTGCGTGAAGAGGACTCCGCGCTATCTTTTGCCTCGATTATTCGTTGTTCTACCTGTTTTCGAACGGTGATGTCACGAACAATGGCAATGTAATATGAATCATTATCCAATGCGACCTCGCTAAAATTAGCTTCTATAGGAAATCGGGATTCAGATTTATGTCTGCCAACAAGCTCATCCTTATTACTTTGAGGGTCAGGCTCAGAGGAGATGTACTTGTTAATGGTCAGTTCACCATTCTCATTGATTAGATCAGGTATCAGTGTGTCAATATTTTTTCCAAGTATTTCATCTGCAATAAAACCAAATACGGACTCAGCGGCACTGTTAAGTGTTTTTATTATGCCGTCATGACTGATTGTAATAATGCTGTCTGCAGCATGCGTAATGATGGCCTGATATTTAGCTTCGCTTTCCTCCAGTTCCGATGTTCGATGTGCGATCTCATTGCCCAACTGTTGATTCTGTTTTTCGATTAACTGTCGTTGTCTGATTTGAGATGTGGCTATAAAAAACAGGGTCGCGATCAGAAAAACAGTGGCTATAAATGCCATTGCAATGAAGCGGTTTGCATATTTAACTTGTGGTCTGGACCAGAAAACTTCATCAGGTGTGCCAACCCACAAAGTCCACTTGCCTCTTGAATCAGGAATCTGTAGTTCGATAATTTCTGAATGAATCAAATCAGGATTAGCTTGTGATGAAAGATACCAGGATGATGATGTTTCCCATGGGCCTTTGCCTCTTGGCGTGATGTGATAGCTATTATTATTGTTGCTTAGAACTGAAAAATTATTTGGTATCATGTTGCGAAGTACATTTGTGAGAAATACACCTGAAACTATTCCTGTTAGATTGCCCGATAGATCATAGGATGGGAGGGAATAAATTATTCCGGACCGGTCTTTATCATTAGGATTCTCTGGTGAAAAATAGGTGTTATCATCGGTTATCACTTCCCCGGTGCTTATTGCAGGATACCTGAGCCCCGTGACATTCGATTCTGTAGGTGTATTTTGACTAAACCAATTTAGTTGGTGTTGCATTAATCTGTATTCATGGATTTCAATCTCTTCCTGTTCGTCACTGCTTATTTTTGATGTATTTGCTTGCACGGATCGATCAATGATTAGTTCATCAAAATTGATTGCAGGTTCTTCCAGTTCGCCCGTTTTGGGGTCAACGCGGTCCGGGTTAAAACCCAGAGGGACCAGATAGATTTCCGAGAGTGAAATATTGGTATAAAGATTATTATAAATTTCCTGTATTGTTTGTTGTGAATTGGAATCCAGATGTTTTGCAGAGCGATTAATTTCTCTTACACCAGGCAGACGGGCAATAGTCCTTAAGCCCTGGTATATCATATTCATTTTGTGTTCGATTGATTTGGCTACTATCACTGATTCAGCGTGCGCCGTTATTCTGAAATCTTGTTGCAGGGTGTTTATGTCAATCTTGTATTTTAAAAATATAGCGGTGATTAACAACAGGCCCAGAAGGATGATGAGCAAATAAGGGCGAAATTCTGCGGTAAACAGTCTGTTCATTAAACCTTTACTTTCCCCGGGATACTCTGATGGCTTAGTATCAGCATGATTATTTGATAGTGTTGTGTTGTCTGCTGATTGCATTAAAGTTTCTTCAAAGCCTTATTTTCGTAAGTAAAAAATATCAGTTACCGGGATGCCGATAGCCTGTCTTTTGGTCTAACAGCTATTTATCGACCATAAATGGTTTTTCTAAAGCGTTATAATGGCGCTAACTCATTGATCTTAATAAATATAAGCATACAAAACCATAAGTATATGAATTCTGTATCTGACTGTACGTTGTTGTTTGTCTGGATATTATAAAGAGTGCGGAATCACTATTGTTCTGAAAAGTGAGTAAGAACGAATGATAGTGTTTGAATACCGGGTTTAATGCAGTATTTTGGAGTCTGAAGATTTGACCAGTGGTTTAAATTACACCTGATTAAGCGGCAGTTTATTTGTTACCACTAACAAGCAGATAATCATGTGGGATGACGAGATTGCCCTCTTTTATAAAATCACGGGCAAAGCGACCCACTTCATCACGTATTTCGCTACGTTGGTCTTCGGGTAATGCATCGTATTGCATTTTCAGAATATCCGATGATTCAACAGCATCCCAGTACTTGTCGAAGGATTCAAACTCATAATGAAAAGTGACGGATTTGACGGTAAATGTATTGAGCCCGGCTTCTTGAAGTAAGTCTTCCATGATACCCGGCGCGCCGAGGGAAGTGACCTTGGCCAGTGGTGGATGATATTGTGCATCAATCCGGTCTTTAAACACGTCATAAGACCAGAGCAGGGTCCGCATGGTTTCAGGTGTGCTCCAGACTGCCAGTGCATATCGGCCGCCCGGTTTGAGTACACGGTGAATTTCTTTTAAACCTTGTAACGGGTCTTCAAACAGCATGACACCAAAGCGGCACAATGCGCGATCAAATGAGTTGTCCGCAAACGCAAGTTGCTCCGCAGGCATGGTTTGAAATTGAATGCCCGGCAATTTTTCATCGACTACTTTTTTCTGTGCCACTTTGACCATACCTTCAGCGGCATCGACACCGGTTATGCGGATCTGGCCCGCCATTTTTCTTGCCAGTGTCAGGGCCGGTTCACCGGTACCGGAGCCCAGGTCAATGATATGATCGCCATTTTGCGCATCCAGTTCATCCAGCAAGGCATCACCGACAGTGGCAAGCTGGGGTAACCAGATATCGAATTTTTCGGCGATTTTGTCCCAGTCGGGTTGATTGTCTTTAGCGCTCATTAGTCAGTCTTTTATCAGGGTTTCTGGAATCTAAAGCATACAGTATTTATGTCATCTGGATGAAAGCTTTCCAGTTTTTCTAATTATGTAACAAAAATAACATCTCTAGATCAGTTATATATCTGGAATGATTTTATGTGGTTTGGGTGGGGCGGATTAGCCTGTTTTTGTATAAATAATAAGCTAAGAATGAATCAGGGTGGGTTATATGAGTCTATTTCTGGGGATGCTGTTTGGCCTGTTTCTGGCCTATGCCAATGGTGCAAATGACAACTTCAAAGGTGTCGCGACATTATTTGGCAGTGGTACGACAGATTATAAGCGCGCGTTAATATGGGCAACTGCGACGACGGCTCTGGGGTCGGTGGCGGCATTATTTATCGCACAAGAACTACTGCATGCCTTCAGTGGTAAAGGACTGATTTCAGATGCCTTGTTATCAACGCCGGCTTTCGCTATCAGTGTTGCGTTTGCTGCCGGTAGTACAGTGATGCTGGCAACACGTTTCGGTTTCCCTATATCAACAACACATGCATTAATAGGGGCCCTGGTGGGCGTGGGTTTGTTTGGTTCCAGTGCCGGTGTTAACTTTGACCGATTGACCTCTACTTTTTTATTGCCTCTGTTGGTCAGTCCTTTTGTTGCTCTGGCTGCAACCTGGTTGCTCTATCAATCAACACGCCATATCAGTAATCTGTTTGGATTAAAAAAGGAAACCTGTATTTGTATCGGCCAGGAAGTATTACAGGTGGTTGAGCCGGGGACCGACCCCCAGGTTGCGATCGCTACGATGAATGCAGAGATACCCACGGTTTCGCTGGGTTCGGAACTTGTTTGTCGTCAACGTTATGCAGGGAAGGTATTTGGTATTACAGTGGATACACTTATCGACAAGTTGCATTATTTGTCATCCGGTATCGTCGGGTTTGCACGTGGTCTGAATGATACACCAAAAATTGCCGCGATCCTGCTTGCGGGCAGTACCATTTCGCAAACCTTTGCTATTGTGGCGGTGACTGCTTTCATGGCAGCAGGTGCGCTGATTAGCACACGCAAGGTCGCTGAAACTTTATCGTATCGTATTACTGAAATGGATCACGGGCAGGGACTGAGTGCGAATCTTGTGACCGGGTTTGTTGTTATTTTTGCATCAAAACTGGGTATGCCGGTTTCCACTACACATGTATCCGGTGGTGCCTTGTTCGGAATTGGCACGATTACCGGGAAGGCAAACTGGAAAATGATAGGCAAGATACTCGCGGCATGGGTGATCACCCTGCCTGTAGCGGCTTTGCTTGGATCGATAATTATTTTGTTGAAATAATAGTAATTTCATTTCATCATTTGGTAGAATTATGCTCTGATTTCTGCACATCATGTGCTAATTAGAAAAAAAATTACCATTCTCATGAATTTTCCTTTAATCGTTATTGTTGTTGCTGAGTTACTCGGTGCTTCATTGTGGTTTAGTGTAAACGGTGCAGCAGATGGCCTGGTCAATGACTGGGGTATCACGACTATTCAATTGGGCAATTTAACCAGCGCGGTCCAGCTGGGGTTTATTGTCGGCACACTTTTATTTGCAGTATCAGGATTAGCGGACCGCTTTTCAGCCAGTCGGCTTTTTGCCTTGTCTGCATTATTTGGCGCATTGGTCAATGCCGGTTTTGCCCTGGCTGACGGGCAGATGGTTATTGCCCTGTTATGGCGGTTTTTGACCGGGGTAGCATTGGCCGGTGTCTATCCCATCGGTATGAAACTGGTTATCGGCTGGGCGCCGGAAAAAAAAGGACTGGTACTGGGCTGGTTGGTCGGCATGTTAACACTGGGAACCGCATTACCTCATTTTGTGCGCAGCATGGGTAGTGAGGCAGATTGGCAAAGCGTTATATTTTCTGCATCTGTACTGGCAATAGTGGCCGCCACCAGTATTTTTATTCTGGGTGATGGGCCGCATGCGCGTACCAATACAAAGGCACATTGGGGCGGGGTGTTACGCGCATTTAAACATACTGATTTTCGTTCAGCGGTGTTCGGCTATTTCGGACACATGTGGGAGCTTTATGCTTTCTGGACGATCACACCGTTGATGATTGTTGTCATATTACAAGGTGCGGGCAAGTCGTCTGTTATGCTGGTTTCATTACTTTCCTTTTTGGTTATAGGCATAGGCGCTATTGGTTGTATTGGTGGTGGCTACCTGAGTCGCTATTTTGGTAGTGCAAAGGTAGCGGTGATCGCATTAAGCTGCTCTGGCGCAATGTGTTTGTTGTTCCCGTTTCTCCTGTCCCTGCATTATGTCATCCTGATTATATTAATGTTGTTCTGGGGTGTGATGGTAGTGGCTGACTCGCCTCAATTTTCGGCACTTGCCGCGAGTAGCTGTCCGCCAGAATTTATTGGCAGTGCTCTGGCGATTATGAACAGTGTCGGGTTTCTTATCACGGTAATCACCATTGAACTGGCAACCAGTTTGTTTGAGTCAATGGGTAACCAGGTTGTCTGGCTGTTACTGCCAGGGCCGATATTTGGATTATGGAGTATGCGACGTCTGCTAAAGAGCAAATAAGCTCTGGTTGCATTAAGAGTGATTGTTTTTCAACTATTCCCGGCACTTTTAGGTGTTTATTACACGGCAGTTCATCATATAATGGCGCTTTGCGCAAAAATAATAACGACATACATTCATGGACAAGGATCGCTGGGAACATATTCAAACTTTGTTTGAATCCGTCATGGAACTGGAACCGCAACAGCGGGAGGCCTACCTGGATAAAGCCTGTTTTGGTGATGAGGAATTAATCAAGGAATTACAGAGTCTCATGGATGCCGACGGTATTGCCAATGAGATGCTAAATAAGGTTTCTATACCGCTGGATGATGACAGCACTATTACCATAGGTACATCAAAAGAATTTGGCCCTTATAAGGTCATTGGTAAAATTGGTGTGGGCGGTATGGGTATTGTCTACAAGGCGGTTGATTCCAGGCTGGATCGTCATGTTGCCGTCAAGTGTTTGTCTCCCCAGTTAAGCATGGATGAAAGTTTCAGGCAGCGGTTCGTTACCGAGGCCAGGGCAGCCTCGAGGCTGGACCATCCAAATATCTGTGTCATATTTGATATCGGTGAAACACCTGATAAGCAAATGTATTTCACCATGCCTTATTATGAAGGCGACACCCTGAAGCAGAGAATCAAAAGTGGTACATTGGCGGCGAATGAAGTGCTGTCCATTGCCATGAAAATAGGTGAAGGTCTGGTCGCGGCACATGATCAAAAGATTCTGCATCGTGATATTAAACCCGCCAACATCATGTTAACTAAAGAGGGTGGGCTGAGGATACTGGATTTTGGAGTGGCGAAAATTTCCGGTGTTGAAAATACCGGGACGGGCGCTGCTTTAGGTACGGTTGCCTATATGTCGCCTGAACAATTCAAGGGAGATGCAGTCGATAAACGAACTGATATCTGGTCTCTGGGTGTCATCCTCTATGAAATGTTTGTTGGCAAACGGCCCTTCAAAGGTAAATACACGCACGATATCATGTATTCAGTTATGCATGATGAGCTTGAAGATATCTGCAACGTGGTACCGGATGCGCCTGACTTATTGAGTGATATTATTCAGAGGGCATTAAGTCGTGATCCCGAGGGGCGTTACCAGACGGTGACTGAGCTACTCAATGATCTGTCGGTATTACAACAACGCTGGTCTTGTGCAGACTCCGTAATATTAAGGCAGGGCCTGGGTGCAGAATCTGCAGACTCGGGCGTATCGGCATCAACAACAAACTGGGACAAGGCGACACTGGAGACGATTTCACGGGAATTAACCAGATACCTGGGCCCAATGGCATCCATTCTTGTCAAGAAGCAGTCACTTGCAACACATAACATGAAACAGCTTTGTGAAAAGCTTGCTGAAAGTTTGAATGACGAGCAGGAACGTAAACAGTTTTTCAGGAAAATAAAATACCGTGAACTGGTTGAAGAGACACACCCTTCAGGCGCTTCTTCCGGTCATTCAAATCATTCAAGCAATCAAAAAAGTATCGGGTTTAATGACGAGGAACTGGTGAAACTGATAACCGAGTTAACACCCTTTATTGGTCCTATTGCAGGCAAGCTTGTCAATCGTGTCAGCAAAACGGTGCCTGATATTAATACCTTGTGCGAGCGTCTTACTGATTACCTGGAAGACCAGGAAAAAGAGTTGTTTTTGCAGAAAATCCGGTCTTTATCCCGGTAGGCTGGTTATGTAATGTGGGCAACTGGAACATGGTCTTAACAATAAAAACACCTTCGGAGGTCTTCTGGCAATGAGTTTGGGAATCAAGTTTAATCTGGTGTTAATAGTCACATTCCTGTTGGGCATCACAGCAGCTGGTTTTGTTTCTTATAACATGTTGCAAAAAAATGCGCGTGATGAAATTCAGCATACGGCGGACATTATCCTGGAAAGTGCACTTGCTATTCGTAGTTATACTATTAATGAAGTCAAACCCCTGCTTGCGCCCCACATGAATGAAACATTTTTACCGCAATCAGTGCCGGCTTACGCGGCGACACAAAATATACGTGGCCTG
>JAUWSG010000148.1 GCA_030610155.1 Gammaproteobacteria bacterium | reverse complement strand
TGCTGCGTGCCAACTTATCCTCTGTCTGCAAGCGCGCCAGTTCGGCCGCCTTGATTTCTGAAATGTCGGTGACCGTGCCGACGTAACCAAGCACCTGGCCTTTGGCGTCTAGTTCTGCTTCCGCCGAACTCAACAGCCATAAGACTGCCCCATCAGGGCGCTGAAAACGACATTCGGAGCGGAAGGCGACTTGGTTTTTTGCGGCCTGGTACCATTCGGTAACCACGCGTTCCCGGTCTTCGGGGTGCAGTGCTCGGGCCCAGCCCTCACCGAGTGCTTCCGACGCGCTCATGCCAGCCAGTTTACACCAGCGCTCATTGACATAGATGCAATTGCCTTGCGCATCGGTACGGTAGATACCCACCGGGGCAATTTTGGCCAGAATATTGAAGTTCTGCTTGTTGGGGCCAGGATTTTTTGTCACGGTTTTGCTTATATCCCAAAGTTGCAGGCTGGTTTGCTTAAATCGTCGTAGCCAGCGAACTGTTCACGACTGGATTCCATTGATTGCCCCAGTGTTTGTCAAAGTACAAGTCCAATCATGCCTCCCTCCTGCAGAAGGATTATGACAAGTACGCGGCATTTGAGAGCCAGGTGCATGATTAATTTATCTGGGTTTTACTAAGAAAGATTTGCATATCGGTTACTCAACATTTACTACCGGGATAAAATATAATTTTTCTATAATTTATTTTTGCATTATGACAAAAATAAGTCTTTAAGACTATTATATTCATCCAACGGCGTTTGTCGTGACTAAATGACTAATAATCCATTATATCATGTGTTTCCAACAGAAGGGTGCAGGTCCACATACTGAATTACTTAAAGTATAGGTTAATACGACGGGGCAAATTTTGCTCAGTTAACAGTTATTAGTAATCAGGTGCAGCTCATTCTTACTCATTTATTTCAACTAGAAGGGTAACGTTCCCGTTAGATAATAACTGATATATATATAACATGGTTAATTCTCGACTATACTCATGCCCTTATCATTTTCTTTAGTCTAGGGGATACCCCTATACAAGTAGGCGTCGTGACCTTCTACAATTAGTGTATTAAAGTCAGACTGAACAGACCAGAAGGAAGCACGATCAAATCCGCTTAAAAATAATAACACCAAGAGGATTCATTAATGGATACAACAAATTCGGTCAACGATTTAGAGCCTTGGGGTATTACCTCTTTTGATGACAACTATACCGGGCTGCCCAGGCGGACATTCAATCTTTTGCGTACTTGCAACGTAGAAGTCAGCACTTCGGCAATTGGTCATTTTCTGGAAACCGGCATCGAACTGGGTCAGCGTGTAGCGCTCGTTAGCTTTGAGCATCCTGATTATTTGATGGCTAGATTTGAGGAATATGGCTTTGATTTTGAAAATGAACTGCTCTCAGAACAATTAATATATCTTTACTATAAACCTTTTTTTTCTCAATCCATTAATTTTTCAACAAATCATCGGCAAATGTTCGATGAAATAAAAGGCCTATCAAAGGGCGGTGTTAACCGAATTGTATTTCTCAATACTGAAGTGCTTTTTAATCTGGAGACTCATTTGCTCGCAAAGGCGTCTGCTGAAAAAATAATGGCGTCTTTCTGTGACGATCAGTGTGTAATTTTAGGATGTTATCAGGCCACAGATAATCCTGCTCATCAAAATCTTGATGAAATAAGCAAAATGTTTTTGAGTTCATACCTTGAGATTAAATCGCCAATACAAGGTGACGATCTGGAATTCGAACTAATATTGCATAAGTCTCCACTGCTTTTTGCGCAAAATTCACTGGATTTGTATTTAACTCCAGGATTCGGGTTTAATACCCAGGAACTGGATATGATTAGTCATGGCTAGGTTAATACGATTAGGGTTGCTGGCCGGGTGTTTGTGCTATTTCACTCTTTGTATATTGGCTGGCCTTGAGGTTAATAATATTCTGCATCAGGTCATGATAATACTATTCATTCTGTTCGGTTTACTTGTTGTTATTCGCTACTCTGTGCTTTTGGTGACGGCGATTCGAGAAAAAGTTAAAAGCAAAACCAGGGTGGATTCCAAATGGAACCCATCTGTCAGCATCATCGTGCCTGCCTTTAATGAAGAAAATTTGATTGAAGCATCCCTTGAAAGTCTGGCAGTGCTGGATTATCCAGACTATGAAATTATCGTTGTTGATGATGGCAGTACAGATGGAACATTGCGTATTACGAACACGGTAGCTTATCGCTACATGCTTACTCGAATCAGAGTTATATCGCAAACTAATTCGGGTAAATCCTGGGCGTTGAACACGGGTCTACTTCATGCGCAGGGTGATCTGGTTGTGTGTGTTGACTCTGATTCAAGGCTCAATTCGGAAGCACTAAAAGTGGGTGTTCAGCACTTTAAAGATAAGCGGGTCGGTGCCGTTGGCGGCTTTATTAATATTATAAATAATAATAATTTAATTACAAAGTTTCAATTTCTTGAATATATCATTGGCCAGAATTTTCTACGTCGTGGTTTATCGTTCTTCAATATGGTCACTATCGTCCCGGGGCCGATTGGCATGTTCAGAAGAGAAGCGGTTCAGCAGATTGGCGGCTTCAATACCCGAAAGGATTGTTTTGCTGAGGATGCTGACTTGACTGTCCGTCTCCTGGCACAGGGATGGCGTGTGAAGGGTGAAACACGAATGATTGCGTATACCGAAGCCCCTGAGACGCTTTATGCCTTGTTAAGACAAAGATATAGGTGGAAGCGAGGGGTATTTCAGGCCTACTTCGACAATTTTTACCACTTGATTACATTACCAAACCTGAAGGGCATGGCCATAGCGGCTATTCTGACTTTTGAGTCGTTTCTGTTTGATATAGTCAGTTTCGGAATCACCTTATTTTCATTAGCCAGTTTTCTTGCATTTGCCCAGTTCGAGGTTTTCATCTGGGCAATTGCAATTATCGGTATTCTTGATCTGATTGTATTTATATTTGCCAACCTTGGGCAAGGACATCTGTTCAGCAGGTTCTGGTTATTCCTTTTACAAAAAATAAGTTATGCCTATATTTTGCTAGCCTGGGGTGTGTTATCGCTGTTTGATGAGTTGTCATCAACAAAGATGACCTGGGACAAGCTGGAACGAACGGGAGGAGTCCCTTTCAAGACAGAAATATGAACTGGAATCTGGTTGTAATAATACTATTATTTTTGGCAGTATTTTTCCTGATAACGCTGTCGCTCTTGTTTTACGTCCGGCACTGGGCTTCCCGGCATATAGAAAATGGCCTGGTCACAGAAAATGAGGGGGTTTATTTTAAACGTTATATACCAGAACAATTACGCAGTAACTATGATAAAAAATTAAGCGGTATAAAGACTGATAACGGTATAAAACACCGTGCTATATGGGCCAAACTCGCTGCTGTAACAATCATATTTTTCGCTGTTGCACTTTCGGGGTCTTCGCTTATTCGAAACATGGATATTTTCCTGCTGCCTGTTGATCTGGAGTCCCACGAAATTATAAGGCTTGATGGTACACATCATCAATGGCAACGCATGGTTGATGAAGATCTTCCTGGCTTGTCTGCGGTGCTTGCATCCACGAAAACAAAGAAATTTATTGTTCCTTATAGTGAAGGGGACACTGGCTGGTTATTTGGCGGAGTTAATCTAAGACAAGTTGCATTTAGTCATTGGGACAGATTTGCAAGGCGGAATGAGTTTATTATCTTGTCATGCAAATGGAAAAATTTACCAAAATGTCTGGCAGCGCATGATGATGAAATTGTCCTTGTTCTGCCCGGGCATTGGGATTTCAAATCACTGGATCTTGCTCTTGCTAACGGAGCGAACGTCATTGCATATGGGCCACCAGCGCAATTATTTAGTGATGCAAAAGACAAGGTGATCCAGTGGCAGGGGCTGACATTTGAGGAAGTGTTCAAAAGTGAAGGTGGGGCATTAATATTACGAGGTGATCAACTGCTGACACTTGGGTTTGATGCGGGTCTTATTCTAAAAGCCTATTCGCCATTCAAGGGTTTTCGGGTGATATCAAAATTACCGCAAGCGGTTTCGATCGGATATGCCTTTAATGCTGGCGGTGAAAACGAGACCCGCCTGTTTGCAAAAACGACAGGTTCTGGCCGTTTTGTGTGGATGGATTTTCCACCTGATCCGATATACAACGGACCTGAGGTAAATATCAATCATCTGGATGCATTGATGGCATCAATATTTCGTTACTTATCACGGCAAACATATTCTGCAATTGCGATGTGGCCGCATGCGAAGAAATTTGCCGCCTTAATTGAAGAAGACACCGAAGACCAATACGAAAATGCAGAAGCTGTTATTGAGCTGGTTCAGCGTAAGAATTATCCTATTACCTGGTTTGTCTTGTCTAATGAAGCGCTTAAATATCGGCGTCTTACTCGAGATATGTCCGAAGTGGGTGAGATTGCTTGTCATGGCGATAACCATGGTGTTTTTACAAAGAGCAGTCAGCGTGAGCAATTGATTCGTATTGCACGTTGTCAAAAGGTGTTGACAAAAATTACTGGAACAAAACCGCTTGCATTCAGGCCTCCGCAAGAAGAATACAATGCATTTACAATGGATGCCATTGTCAATAATGAGATGACGCACTATATTGCGAATAACTCTCCAGATCGCAGTGTTCCGGAGATTCAGGTTTCGCTTGCTAACGGTAAGTCACTCGTGTCCATACCGCGTATGGTCAGTGATGATTTTGAAATGTGGTACACCAGGAAGTTAAATAAAGCAGATTCGATCAATCTTATAGATGATGAAATAAACTGGATGAGCCACATCGGTGGCCTCTATATGTATAGTTTTCATACGCAGTATATGGATGACCGGGATCACCTGGCTGTCATTGAGTATATGGGAGATACTCTCAAACAGCTGGATACTTATTTTGCGACATCAAAAGATATTGCTGACTGGTGGCATTACAGGACAGATCTGCAACGTCATAAGAAGGAAACGACAAAACAGTTTTCCCGATTTAATCCGGTGCTGTTATCTGTAAATGAGGAAGGGAGCTTAATCCGTACCCCCTATGAAGTGAATAAAAATTAAAAAAATATTATGTCACCCTTGAGAAGAATATTACTTCCCATTGTTACGTTAGCGGATGTAGTGCTAGTGATACTATTTGCTTGCTGCCAAACCGCTAACGCTGAAGATTTATATACGTTGGGGACTTTCAACAGCAGCACTTCTGATGATATTGATCTGAACTCAGTACAGTTCCATTACATTAGTAATAGACGTGAACATTTTTGGCCTTATGTACAATCAGCAGATACTGTATGGGACTGGGGTTTTGATATTTACCGATATATAGGGGAAGCAGGAGAAAACGATTTTACCGGTCATCAGCTGGAAGGATTATTTGGCTGGCGTTTTTCTGATGATTCTTATCTTGGCGGCGCTTTTGGTCTTCATCGATTGGATGTGCCGGATAATTCCAGACAAGAGGATCAGTGGACTTATGATCTCCGTGCACAAATCGGGATAACGTCGAACTTCAGTATCATGCTGAACGCTGGGAAAGATTATGTCTATCAGCTTGGTTTACAACCAGCTGGTATAAGGGAGTTTTTGGTTGCGCAAACTCTTGAAGCGGGTTTTACCTGGAATCCAATCAGAACAATACGTGTTACCTGGGCGAGCTCCAGGTGGGATCTGAGCGACGACAATGTCAGGCGGGAAAATAAAGTAAGACTCCTTTATGGGATATCGCCGGGATCGCCCTGGATATGGTTAGGCGTGTCACATGAAGAATTGAAGTACGATGAGATGAAACCTGATTACTGGACGCCGGGAAGTTCCCGTTCCACTGGGCTCGTATTCGAAAGTAGCTTTGTTGTCATTAAGGATTTATCTGGTTCATTGTCTGCGAGTCTGAACAGCATCAAGGAAGACGATAACCCAAAAGGAAAAGGTGGTTCTATTTTTATCGGTGTTGACTATAGATTGACAAACATCCATACACTAAGATTTGTATACAGTCGGATTCGTAGTTTGCAGCAGAATTCAACCTGGTCTGAGAATACTTATAGTCTGTCGCTAAATGGGTCCTTCTAGCCGATTAGCCTAATATTCAGCCTGAACGGAGAAATATTCGATTTCTGTTTTACCTTTACCATAGTCAATTTCATTACCTAGCTCAACAGTTGCGATGTAATGTTGTTGATCAATATAACCATGGTTGACCAGATAGTTTACAAACTTCATCATATCCAGTTTGGTTTGTAGTACAGGTTTTCCTTTATGTACAAAGCCGTAATAAACCCAGGTATGTGTATCGCCAGGGACGCGCATTTTTTTTTCAACATAAAAATCGAAACTGATGCCGTTAATTACAACAGCTTCAATGAAATGGCCTGCCTGCCCGGGCCAGTTGTTCTGATAAAGCTGAACGGCTAACTCAGCGACTCGATCGGTCGGTGCGGCCTTGGCGATTCTGGTGATCCAGGACTCAAGCAGCAGATTAACCGCACCATTGCTTGCGGTTTGAAGTTTATATGAAACAGTTAAGTGTTTTATTTTATTGATTTTTCGCGGTAGCTGTGAAGTAGTAGAGTAATCATTCCAGGGTTTTCTCCCGAACAGGATTGACGGATAGGCTTTGACGCGGATACCAGCATCTGGCCAGTTCCAGAGCCAACCGAAATTTTCTGGTTGAGCGGATCGAGGTTTTAATTTGCCGAAAATACATTGCGAGTAATCATGAATATTGCCTTTTCCCCATATGTTGTTACTGATTTCATATTCACCCAATGAGATTGTGGCCCAGGCTTTACAGACTGGTTGAGCGTTGTTTGAGTAGGTTAAAGCAGGGATTTTCGTGCCAGAGGAACAAGCAGGAATCATAATTATTACTAACATAATTCCACAGAGGAACTGCTTGTATGAAAGATTGGTTATCAATCGAATAGGTCCTTTTCTATTAACGAAATTTAGTATGATCGCGATAATTTTATTTTCAAGCTATTACCTTGACGATGTCATTACTTTTTATATTCTGTTAATCCCAATACCAGTATAGAAGCAAGCCAGATTTATGGAAGTCACTAGTTTGTCCAAGTTAATGCGCCAGTTCAAGGTAATTGTATGAATGCCCATGTAATTACTTTAAAAGGCCTATATGCGTATGCATATAGGCCTTTTATGATAGAGGTCTGTTCTTAGTGGCGGATAGAATGTTCCTTCTTCTATCCGCTGCTGAGCGTGAGCAGGCAACCTACTCTGTTATGTATTATTAAGTACAGTCCATGTTGTATTGAATGTATCGTCAGTTACGCCATCGCCGTCGGAATCAACTTCCAGCTGGACAGTGGTACCATCCAGGACAGTCATTGTGACACTGGAATTATCGCTGGTCACGGTCACTTTTGAAACACCTGTATGTGGATCATTGGGGTCGATTCCCTCGAATTGCACGAGAGTGGTTACGCTAAACGTACCGAGATTACTGTCTGTAATGCTGCCAGAAAATTCAGCAGTGTAGGCATTGGCGCTGACGTCAAATGAGCTATTGAGGTCCATGCCAGTAAAACTGTAAGTATAACTCTCACCGACACCTACAAATGAACCGTTAATTGAGCCAGTGAAACTGGAAGCAAACTGCAAACCGTCCAGTGTGCTTTGATTGATATTCAGAGTACCGCTAACCGTATCACTTCCTGTGCTCCACGAAAATTGCAGGTT
>JAUWSG010000133.1 GCA_030610155.1 Gammaproteobacteria bacterium | reverse complement strand
GGTGATATGGATGATGAAGAGTTCAGAGAGACTATGAATAGTTTATTTGATAGATGGATTGAAGAATTTCAGGTTGTACATAAAAGCTTGGCGGGGGATGTATGACAGATACAGCATTAACAATTCGTCATTTGTGTTTTACAGGACCTGATAAACCTCTGGCAAGGGTTGATTTTGGCCCCGGTCTCAATACCATCTATGGTGCATCTGAAACTGGTAAGTCATTTATTATGGAAGCACTTGATTTTATGCTGGGATCAAGCAAGGAACTTCGTGATATCCCTGAACGTGTGGGTTATGATCGAATATGGCTTGGGATTGAAGAAAAAGACGGTAAAATATTTACAATTGAACGCAGCACGAGCGGTGGTCAATATCGTTGTTATGAAGGTTTGCATATTTCTACGCCAAAAGGCATTGATTATCTCGTTTTGTCGCAAAAACATAACCCAACAAATGAAAAGAATCTTTCAAATTTTTTACTTAAAAAAATCGGCCTTACGGGTAAGCGCATTCGAAAAAATGCACGTGGTGAAACAAATAGCCTGAGTTTCAGGAATCTAAGCCATCTTTGTCTGATTACAGAAGGATCAATTCAAAAAGAAGGTTCACCATTGGAAACTGAAAATGTCATTACGCGTACTCCAGAGCTATCTGTATTCAAGCTCTTATTAACAGGAGTCGATGATAATGCGCTTCAGGCATCCGTGCCAAATGAAAAGGAATTACTCACAAAATCAGCAAAAATTGAGGTAATTGATGAGTTGATAGTCAGTTATCAGGATCGTTTAACCGGTTTGATTGGCGAAGAAGATGATGCACAGGAACTTTCTGACCAACTGGGCAGACTTGAAGACACGCTCACTCGTGAAAAAGAATCTATCCAGCAAAGCGAAGAGAAATATCGTAGCGTAATATATCGCCGTAATGAATTGCGTAGAAAGTTGGAAACTGCAGATGACCGGCGTGTTGAGGTAGAACAACTGATCGCAAGGTTTAATCTTCTGGATCAGCACTATCAATCTGACATTGCACGGTTAGAGGGGGTGCATGAAGCTGGCTCATTGGTTTCAGCGCTTAGCTCTGATGATTGTCCAATGTGCGGTGCTCATCCAGAGCAACAGCATCTTCAAAGCGATTGCGATGGTAATGTGGATATTGTTGTAAGTGCAGCAGACGCAGAGAGTAATAAAATCAACAAGCTACAAAATGAGCTACAAGATACTTTAAGTCAGCTTGACTTTGAGATGAATGCTTTTGGATCATTGATGCCGCAAATTAAGGATGAGCTGGAAGAAGTGGGTGCATTGCTAAAAGAAATGATGCCGGGTTTAAATGAGCAGCGAGCCAGCTATTCTGAATTGATCGAGAAAAAATTGACAGTTCAAAATGCACTCAACATCTTAATGTCGATAGCTGAACTTAAAGAAAGGCGTATGAATGTGGAAGATACGACTTCAACAGAAAGTGATGTAACTAAGCCGGTAACTGATTTGTCTTCAAGCACCTTGGATAAGTTTTCGGCATTTCTGGAAGGCGTGCTTAAGAGTTGGAATTTTCCAGAGGCTGATCGTGTATATTTTGAACGTTCAGTCCGTGATTTCGTGATATCAGGGAAACCACGCGGTAGCCGTGGCAAGGGAATGAGGGCTATTACCCATGCTGCTTTTACAGTAAGTTTACTTGAATACACTCATGAGAATAGTCTTCCTCATCCCGGTTTTATAGCACTGGATACGCCTTTGCTTGCTTATCGTGAGCCAGAAGGTGAGGAAGATGATTTATCTGGCACTGATGTTCAAGACAAATTCTATGAATATTTGGCCCGGCATTCAGATCGGCAAACTATCATATTAGAAAATGCAGACCCACCAGATGAGCTGAAAGATAATCCACAAACCATATTTTTCAGTAAGAATCCACATCAGGGAAGATATGGTTTTTTTCCGGTTGATTCGTAAAAAGACAAGTTCAGATTGTTGCATAAGGATTCTGACTTGCTCGCGGTAGAAGAAAATTACCACCGAAATGACAGTTGATAATTAAATGAAAACTATCGGAATAGACACAGATAATTACCTGGTTTATGAAGGAAATGGAACCTGGGGGCATGCTCTTTGGCCAACACCTGCAATATTACCTGCTGCTATAGTGAGTGAATCCTCAGATGAGTTATCGCCAGTAAATAATAATGATCTACAAAAGCTACCATTTATTTTTATGGATGAAGGCTATGACCCTGTAAGTCGAGTGAGGAAAGGAATAATTTATGAGAAATATGAATCTCAACCAAACGATTGGCATGTGCAAATGCATCCTGCTATTCCTGCTGAAGGGCGGCAGCTTGGTGCGCGTGGTGTTATTAAAAAGTCTCTAGCTTCATTCCAGCAATTTAATTTTGAACCCGTGCTTAAGCAGTTGGGAATAGAAAACCCTCTTATAGTGCTTGGCTCAAATACACAGTTCACCATCTGGTCTGTTATCGATGTTGAAACATCAATATCTGGTGAGACTATCCTCTTTCTCAGGGCAAGAAAAACCATTGGTGTGCTACCAAAAGTCAATTATTCTACAATTAATGAGAAATATCATAGCCAGATTAAAGATAAGCTAGCACGCCTGTCTAGTGATATTCATAAGGCAGGTCCGGATTCAATTATCGATCGCTCACGAGAAGCAGCCAGCGCAATTGTTAACACCTATTTACTTGAAAATGGACATATTGAAAAACACAGGGATTTAGGTCAACTGGTTTCAACTCTTCGAGATAAGGCTAAAAAGCATGTTGCTGCAAACTGTGCTGACACGTTGGCAAAATTTCACAGCCGTACAAAACATTCTGAACAGGAATATCAGTCCCTTAGATACATAAATGAAATGGATGCAGAGTTTTCGGTACAGGCAATAGCTGTCTTATTACATGAATTTGGCTATGTACATCAGCAATGAGTAAGTATTTACTCTATCTGGATCAAAATATCATTAGTCGTCATGTAGATGGCATCTTGAATATTACGAAGCAATCTGATTTTCATTTGGTTTACTCCAGAGAACATTTTGTTGAAATAAAGAGATCTTATGATCCTGAGACATATCTGCAGGTTCTTGAAAATATTGATGCTAAATTGCTTGAGCTGAATCTCGATAACTGTAGCGCCAGATTGAATGAAATTGGAACGCCTGCTGAACATTATGATAGGTATTTAAAATCATGTGAAGATGTCCCAATTCATGATACGTTGTTTGATTCTTTTTTAGTACGAGCAAATGGGGGTGATGATAAGGGCGAATTACAGAAATTTCCTGAAACCCTGACAAACCAACTCATGCATGTGCTAGATACACTTCCTCTCTCGGAAAATGATTTAGACGTTCCAGAGTTTATCAGTGCATTTAAAAATATACTAAAAGAGTCAGTTGAATCGTTTGGGCAACAAGATAATGATATTCTCAAAATGAGAAAAGCTCTTGGTAATGAAAAAGGTTCATTTGGTGCAATTACTGGAAATAATCAGATTTTAAAAATTTGGGATATTGTTGCTCAAATATATCCAGACCTAACTTGCGAACAGTTTTTTGGTTTTGATCCTGTGGATAAACAGGGTTACGATTCATGGCCAATTTATCTGGGAATTATTGGCTGTTGTGTTGTTATGGATATAATTGGATTTCAGGCGGAGAAAAAGTCCAGGAAGATCGAAAAAATACCAAATACAAGGAGCGACGCAAATCATATTGCGATGGGCGCATTTTGCACAGCTATTCTTTCAGGCGATGAGAGAATGGTTAAGCGGGCAAATGCGATATATGAGTATAAGTCTATTGGTACTAAAACACTGTATTTATCGTCCTAGTCTAATTTCTAACCTGTCTAATAATGCCCATAAAAGTCTATCTTTCTTGACATGGCTACTCTTTGTGTAATAATATCGTTTACCAATCTGGTAAACGATATTTAGGAAGCATGGGTTGGAAATCGACATCCCCGACGAAGATTTACGAGCATTATGTGAGCAGCAACGCCTTGCGGTTAAAAAGTTGGGGAAGCATTGCGCCCGAAAATTGCACAGTCGTTTGGCAGATATTGTCGCTGCTGCTCATGTACGCGAACTGGTTGCTGGGCACCCACATCCTTTGACGGGTGATCGGTTTGGGCAGTTTGCGCTGGGTTTACACGGTGGTGTCCGACTGGTTTTTGAGCCAGATCACGAGCCTGTTCCCGCTTTTTCAGATGGCGGGATTGATTGGGCGCAAGTAACTCGTATAACCATTATTTTTATTGGAGACTATCATGACTGAACAAACAGCGACTTTTCAGCCAGACTGGATTTCTCCACCTGGCGATACCATTGCTGATTTGCTCGATGAAAAAGGCTGGAGCCAGGCAGAATTTGCCCAGCGTTGCGGCTACACCACTAAACATGCCAGTTTATTGATTAATGGCAAAGCATCTATTACTGAGGATACAGCGCTCAAGCTAGAGCGTGTACTGGGTAGCAGTGCCCGTTTCTGGCTGGTGCGTGAGGCTCAATACCGCGAAACAGTGGCAAGGCAGAATGAATTTGATGAATTGGAGGCACAGGCTGACTGGCTTAAGCAACTACCATTGGCGGATATGCTTAAATTTGGCTGGATAAAAAAGTTTTCACATAAAGGGCAACAGGTAGCAGAATGTTTACAGTATTTTGGTGTGTCATCAGTCGATATCTGGCAAAAACGTTATGCAGAACAACTAGCTGCATTTAAGGCTTCCAATAAATTTGCAAAAGATGGTGCGGCTGTGTCTGCCTGGTTACGTCAGGGTGAGCGTTGTGCGGATGAAATTAGTTGCCAACCTTTTGATAAAGATCATTTTAGACAAGTGCTATCTGAACTGCGTGCTTTGACCAATGAAGCAGAACCACAAGTTTTTGTTCCTGCGCTTGTCGAAGCCTGCTCGCAAGCGGGCGTTGCTGTGGTATTTGCACCTACGCCAAAAGGCTGTCCCATTAGTGGAGCAACACGCTGGTTATCTTCTGATAAAGCTTTGCTTATGTTAAGTCTTCGTCATGCGACAAATGATCACTTATGGTTTGCATTTTTCCATGAGGCTGGGCACTTGCTACTCCACGGTAAAAAAATGGTTTTTCTGGAAACAAAAGGCCTGGATGATGAGCATGAACAACAAGCAGATAAATTTTCCCGTGATTTACTTATCCCGCCAGCCTATGCAACACAATTACCTTTTTTAGGAAAAACCTATGCGGCTGTGAAGCAGTTTGCTGTAGAGGTCGATGTTGCCCCTGCTATTGTCGTGGGTCGAATGCAAAAAGAGGGGTATTTGTCATGGGATTTATTAAACAAGTGCAAGGTGCGATACAAATGGAATCATGCGTCAGCCAATTAATGTCATTTTAATAAAAATGATGTCCCCGGCAGGATTCGAACCTGCAACCTGCGCCTTAGGAGGGCATCGCGCTATCCAGTTGTGCCACTGAGACTATAGGGCGTGTATGTTAATCAGGGGTTGACCCAATACCAGTAAAAGTTAAGGTAATCACTGATGAGCGTATCGCCGGCAACGCTACCGCTTATGCCGGCCTACAAAGAACTACATCTCACCGTAGGCCGGCATAAGGTTTTCTGTTGCCGGCAAAATCTTAACTTATTGGCACGTTGAAGCAAAAAAGCGATATGGATTAAGCGTTCTAAATTTCATCATTACACCTAATCATATTCACTTATTGGCTTCTTCCTCAATTGTTGTTAATTGCACTTAGCATGCACTTAATGAAGAAAATACGAGCATTCTGGTTATGCTAAAAGTAGTATGACCATATGATTTTATTGGTGTCCCGAGAGGGAGTCGAACCCCCGGCCTGCCCCTTAGGAGGGGGCCGCTCTATCCGGCTGAGCTATCGAGACAAGCGCTAAATTATAACAGTATTTTTATACGATACGACAGTGCGTCAATGGCATTTTACTGCGAGGTTCAGCGTGAAGCAGAACGTCGTTCGTGTTTTCGCAGGAGGTGGGTAAGTTTTTTCCAGACGTAGGATTGAGGTTCGTTTATAGATGTCATTACATAATTTAGCTGGTTCAGGTGAGACAATGTCGGTGACATAGTGTGTTTGACCTTGCGTAAACCACAAAATAACAGTTGGTCAAAGGCTTTTAATTCAATGTTGTCATCGGGTAACAGCTGCAAATCGTCGCCACGTTTTAATAACAGGGGGACGCAGGCAAGGTTTCTGCTGTGGACTACCGGGTCTCGAATAATGTGTTGTAACTGAATGCTGCGGCCAAAACCAAATGCCTGTGCGATAGCCGGGGCGTTTTCTTTATTGATATTAACTGACCATATGTATGGACGCTCCTCACCAATTACTGCACTTAATCGACTGATGGTGATGTTTGCCCATTCATTATCTTTAAGTAATGCCTGGGAGATGAAATCTATTAATAACGGGGCTGTCAGGATAGAGCGTATCTGCCTGGTAATAATCTCACTGGGTTGCATTTCCAGGTGAGCAACGGTTGAAAGCTCTTCACTGTCTTTGTGTGTATCCGTCTGGTAGTTCTCATTGACTTTCTTGTACAATAAAGTGTGTCTTTCAAAGTTCTCACGACCAACAACAAACACTTCTTTGTTAAGTTGACGCGCGGTCATGATGATTGAAAGATTATTTGAATCGTTATTGGTTCCTGCAATAATGCCTGCTGCAGTCTCGATGCCTGCTACGGTTAAGGTCTTCGCGTCAGTGCCGGTGCCAATAATAAAGTCATCATCAGCCAGTTTGTTTTGTGTAAAGATTGCCCTGGTTTCTTCCCTGGGATCGATAACAACCGTACGGATATTTCTTTGGCTTAATTCTTTGTGAAGTTGTTGGCCCAAACGACCGTAACCGGAAAGTATCCAGTGCCCGGGTTTTATATCTGCGGGTGTGCTTAACGATGTATTTGGTGCGCCAGTCAGCCAGTCGTAGATAAGCTGCATGGATGGCGAATCCAGTGTCATGCCAAATACACTGGCAAAACTTTCAAAAGGGTTAATGATGTGATCAGTGCCGAAAGAAAGCATATTATCTTCATGTTCTTTATTGTCAGAACGGCAAATAACAGTAACGTCAGGGTGTAATAACTTGCTGCTGATGGCAATGATTAAATTCGTCTCGTCCGATGAGGTTACTGCAATGACGCCTTTGCATTTATCCTGGTGTACTCCTGCATATTCTAATATTTCCGGTTCAGAAGCATCGGCTGTTAAACTGGGTACATACTCCAGCTTGTCATGTATATCACGTTCACTCAGGTCTGCTTTTTGTTCAATAACGACGGCGCCAAAATGTTCATCCAGTAATGCATCAACGACTGCTTTGCCGGTTTCACCATAACCGCAAACCACGTAATATGGTCGGTTAATATGCGTGACATCACGCTTGAATTTTAATTTCTTTCGTTCAGTCTGGAATGTTTTGTCCTGATACAGTGCAATGGCTGTACCTAAGGCATAGAACCATGAAATGACCGTCATATAAATAATTAGAATAGACCAGAATCTTTGTGCTTCAGTAAATGTGTAGGGGATCTCGCCAAAACCGATTGTGGTGGCGGTGTAACTAACAAAATAAAAAGCATGGAATATGCTCATGTGCCAGGTGTTGCCGTCTTTATCAACACCGGGTATTAGAACCATGCCCAGGATGGCGATGCTATAAACCACCACGATTAAAATTAGTGGTGCTTTAATTCTGCGTAAAAATAATGCGGTAACTTCATTCATATTGTGATTTCACGGTTTGAATGTTCAGGCTGCTCATTAGCCAGCTAGTGCCAAATTATCAGTGCTCGAATCTTGATGTTTCAATCATCAGTAGAATAACTGAGATTATATTGGCGACCATTGCGCCACCACTTAAAGCAACGATGGTAGAGAGGTTGGATGGAGTAAGTCCTGTTTGCTGTATGTGTACTGCGAAAACCCAGACAATAGATGCTGCGATTAGCTGCACCATCGCTACCAGACTGGTTGCCAGTAACATGGCACCCATTTGCGTCCTGTCACCAAATTTCATGATAGTCGCGATGAGGTTGACCACGATGACTGCAAATAACTCATAAACGTTATGATGCGCTGCATCGTTAATCTCACCATAAAAGAACCCAAAGTTTAAGGTGAGTGCAAGGATCATAAAAAAACTAAACCAGACCTTTTCGCGATTCATATGTAGTTCCTCTTATAACTATTTTTTTATATGTAAAGTGTAGTTAAAGCAGTCCTTATGCACGGCACGCTTT
>JAUWSG010000207.1 GCA_030610155.1 Gammaproteobacteria bacterium | reverse complement strand
GGCACAAAACCACGCCGACACTCGCCTGCCATAATGGCCCGAATGGCATCCAGAACCGACCCCACAACAAAAGAAGCGGCTTCAAACACACCTTCAAATGCCGGCGTATCCCCGCAATCAAGAAAACCCTCCCCTGTAATGGAAAGTGCCTTGACCCGCTCTACATATTCGTGGGTATGAAATAATTCAATGAGCTGTTGCGAAGCAATTTGAGGGGAACAAACATTAACCTGTTTATCCAGACCGAGGCGTTGCGCCTCATCCCAGAAAGAATACATACGTTGCGGACCAAACGGATGGTCATTTCCAAAACCATACCGTGCAAGCTCTTCACCAACATACACACAGGTTTTATTGTTCACATTTCTAGTCCCATTCATTTGCCATGGGAAATACTGGCATAAGGCTTAAAAACGTTTTTTGCCACGGAGGTCACGGAGAAAATCTTTTTTGTTTTAGTCCCCTCTCCCTTTGGGAGAGGGTTAGGGTGAGGGCAGGATTTGAATTCAAGTCCATTATTCTTGTTTTTACTCCCCCCCTCATCCCAGCCTTCTCCCAAAGGGAGAAGGAGCAAAAACAACATTTTTTTCTCCGTGACCTCCGTGGCTAAATAAATTATTTAGATTTTTCCCCGTGTTCCCCGTGGTAAATGCTTCAGGTTTTAAGGCATATCATCCAGTTCGGCGCCTTCCTTTTGCACCGGCATCAAGTCTTCCTTGCTGACACCCAGCAGGATGGCTGAAGTAGAGGCGACGTAAATTGATGAATAAGTACCGACAACCACACCAATGATTAATGCGATTGCAAAATTATGTATTAAATCACCACCCAGGATAAATAACGAAATCAATACAACCATGGTTGTAAAAGAGGTCATCAACGTGCGCGACAGGGTCTGGTTTAATGATTTGTTCACAACATCAATCGTTGTGCCTTTACGCACTTTGCGGAAATTTTCACGGATACGGTCAAATACAACAATCGTATCATTCAGCGAATAACCTATCACCGCCAGCACAGCGGCCAATACCGTCAAATCAAAGTCCAGATGAAACACAGAAAATATACCCAGGGTAATAATAACGTCATGTAATACCGCGACAACAGAGCCAATCGCAAACCGATATTCAAAGCGGAATGCAACATAGATTAAAATACCAATCAACGCATATAACATTGCCAAACCACCGTCTTCAGTCAGCTCCTCACCTACTTGTGGCCCAACAAACTCAACACGCCTTACCTGCACATTACAATCTGCGGCCTCACTTGCGCCATTAATCGAACACTGTTGCAAACCATCCAGCGCACTTTCAACCAGCGTTTCATTATAGGGCTGGCGAAGCAACTGGATCATATTGTCACTCAATGCTGCGCTACTAAGATCTTTTCTGGGTGCCAGACGTATCAGCACATCCCGTGTAGTACCAAAATTTTGTATGACGAAATTCTTATAATCATTCTCTTGCAACGTATCTCGTAATGCATTTAAATCCGCTGCTTCACTGTATCTGACTTCCACCAGGGTGCCGCCCGTGAAATCCAGACCGAAATTCAAGCCCTGAAATATCAGAGAACCAAGTGAAATGACAAGCAGAATCGCCGAAACAACCATTGCCAGTTTCCGGCTGCCCATAAAATTAAAATTTGTCTGTTTTTTAAAAATCTGCATTTTTATGCTCTTGTTTAATTACATTTCTTGTTTAATTACAACAGGCCATGACCTGCAACTAACACCAATTATTTTTCTTGTTAATAGTGCCTATATTGAAAGTTCAGTGACACGGCGTTTGCCATATGTCAGATTAACAACACCTCGTGTCACAAAGATCGCGGTAAACATTGAGGTCAGGATACCGATCGAGAGTGTGATCGCAAAACCTTTAATAGGCCCGGTACCAAAACTGAACAGAACTAACGCGGCAATTAAAGTTGTGATATTTGCATCCGCAATCGTCGAGAATGCTTTCTCGTAACCGGCATGAATACTGGCCTGGGGTGAGTTACCATTTTTGATCTCTTCACGGATACGTTCAAAAATCAACACATTGGCATCCACCGCCATACCGACTGTTAACACGATACCGGCTATACCAGGCAAGGTTAATGTCGCCTGCAACAGGGACAAGACAGCAAAGATAATGACCAGGTTCAGCGTCAATGCCAGGTTGGCCACCCAGCCAAATCCACGATACCAGACAGCCATAAATATTAGCACGGCAATAAAACCGATCATGACGGATTGTTTTCCCTGATCGATATTCTGTTGACCCAGGCTGGGACCGACGGTTCGTTCTTCCACAATCTCAATAGGCGCTGCCAATGCACCGGCTCTCAACAACAATGCAAGTGTATGTGCCTCCGTCGTACTATCCAGACCGGTGGTTTGAAAACGATTACTAAAGGAATCCCGAATAGTGGCAACATTGATAACTTCCTCAACTATTCTAACCCGCCTGACGGGTTTACCATTTACAATTCGGGTTTCAACAATATTTTCAATAAATACCACTGCCATTGGTCTGCCAATATTATCCCGGGTTATCTTCCCCATTTTACGGGCACCCTTACCGTCCAATGTTACATAAACAGCCGGGCTGCCATTTTGCGAATCAAGACCGGAAGACGCATCGGTGACCTGGTCACCCGTGACAATGACACTGCGTTTGAGCAATATCGGATCACCATTTCGCTCATAATACAAACGTGAACCCGCAGGGACCCTGCCATTGACCGCGTCCTGAACATCATGCTCAACATCCGCCAGGCGATATTCCAACGTAGCCGTGGCGCCAAGAATTTCTTTCGCCTTTCCGGTGTCCTGAACACCAGGCAACTGGATTACGATACGATCCTGCCCTTGCTGCTGCACAATCGGCTCCGCAACACCCAACTCGTTAACACGATTTCGCAAGGTGGTGATATTTTGTTTCAACGCGAACGTTCTGGTATCACGCATTTCATTATCGCTCAGGGTCACGCGTAAATAATACTGCCCCCCTCTGACTTCATCCTTTAACACCAGGTCAGGAAATTCACCGCCAATCGTCGCACGGGCACGATTCAGGATATCCAGTTCACGAAAACGGATTTCAACCGCGGCAGGCTTGTCTTCTGTTGCTTTTGTGTTTTCAATGACGACATAACGTATTTTGTTTTCACGTAACAAAATGCGCACATCACCGGAATAACGGGATATTGCACCATCTAACGCAGCAACCATATCTACCTGCATCAGAAAGTGGACGCCGCCTCGCAGATCCAGACCCAGATACATTGGCAAGGCACCCAACGAAGTCAACCAGGATGGTGTTGATGCCGCCAGATTAAGCGCAACAGTAAAACGCTTCTTCGATTGTTCGAAATCTGATTTTATGATGTCCTTTGCTTTTAATTGCGATTCGTCATCGTTAAAGCGAATCAACAATTTGTCTCTCTCGAATGAAAGTGATTTATATTTGATATTGTGACGCTTTAATAATGCATCCACATCACCCTGGGTCGATGCATCCACCGTCGCACTTCTTGTCGAAGTCACCTGCACGGCGGGGTCATGGCCATAGATGTTCGGCAAGGCGTACAAAGTACTTAAAACGATAACGCCAACAATAAGGAGATACTTCCAGACAGGGTATTGATTCATCATAAAAGACTACCGGATATTTATTGTAGGGCGGATATTCTCCACCACCAGATTTAATTATATTGTTCTTGTAAAAAACAGGTCAGACTTTCTTCATGACTTTGTCATTGTGCCTTTTGGCATTAATGAGGCCACAGCCTGACGTTGCACTTTTATAACGACACCGTTGGCAATTTCTACACCGATAAAATTATCTTCAACCTCGGTTACCTTGCCAAGCACACCACCATTAGTCACAACTTCATCGCCTTTAGCCAGCGACGCGACCATTTGCTTATGTTCTTTTGCCCGTTTTGTTTGCGGCCGAATCAACAAAAACCAGAACAGGATAAAGATAATAACCAGGGGTAGCATTCCGGTGATCATATTAGGTTCCGCTGCTTCACCGGCGGCCAGTGCATCATTTATAAAAAAGCTCATTTTCAATCCTTCACTTGTTTATTTCGTTATTCGTATTGCCAACTAACTACATCCAACTAACAACATGATGTTAGTCAGCCAGATCAAGGCGGCACATTATTACATAAATGGCACTTGTTGTGATCGTTTTGCATAAAACTCGGTGACAAAATCGTCCAATTTCCCCTCCGAGATCGAATTCCGCAGGTTTTGCATTAATATCTGGTAATAATGCAGGTTGTGTATGGTATTGAGTATCGCGCCTAAAATCTCACCCACCTGACCCAGATGACGTAAATATGACCGACTGTAATGCTGACAGGTATAACAGTCACAATCCTCATCCAACGGACGGGTATCATCACGATATTGACTGTTGCGGATACGGATAACGCCTTGTTGCACAAAGATATGTCCATTACGCGCATTACGGGTGGGCATAACACAATCAAACATGTCGATCCCTCTGCGCACTGATTCTACAATATCCTCAGGTGTGCCTACACCCATTAAATAACGGGGCCTGTCTTCAGGCATTCCGGGGGTGATATGCGACATAATCCGTAACATATCCTCTTTGGGTTCACCCACTGACAAACCGCCAATGGCATAACCGTCGAAACCGATCTCAATCAGGCCGGCAAGGGACTGATCCCTTAACGCCTCGTACATACCACCCTGAATAATACCAAACAAGGCCGCCGTGTTGTCACCATGTGCGACCTTACTGCGTTGCGCCCAGCGCAATGAAAGCTCCAGAGACTCCCTGGCCTGCTTTTCAGTTGCCGGGTG
>JAUWSG010000212.1 GCA_030610155.1 Gammaproteobacteria bacterium | reverse complement strand
TCTTCGAAACCAACTGGGCCGGGGTTTTGAAAAAGCGCTATCTTCTCAAGGGCTTGAAGATCAAGCCACCTGAAGAAAAAGCTTCAAATGGTTTTGATGACTTTATTGCGGCGCTTGAGCAGGAAACACTAAATTTTGGCAGGCCGGTGGTATACGTGCACGGCGACACGCATACTTTCCGTATCGACAAACCGCTGGTCGGTACGCCCAAAGGCAAGCGCTTCATTGAAAACTTCACTCGCGTGGAAACCTTCGGTGCCCCGAATACCCACTGGATCCGCGTTACCATCGAGCACAATGACCCAAACGTATTTCAGTTCAGGCAGGAGATTATCAAGGAAAATCGCGCCAGGCACTGAAACAAGCGTTTAAGGGGTACTGATATTATTGTGTTCGATTTATTAGCAAGCGGTAACAATTACCTGAGCATTTTACTTCATTGAAAAGCTGTCCATATAGGTAAATAATTGATTGTACATACTGCTTGTTTTTGAAAATCTGTATTCAGGCAGTGAGCCTGCTTATGAGCATTAATTATAATTATAAAAGGAGATAATCATGGAACGTATTATCCAGATATTTATTTGTTCGTTAATCTCACTTCTTTTAACTACTAATATTTTTGCGGCCCCGCCTGCTGAACTGGCCGAGCATGTAAATAATAGTTATATCTGTGTCTTCAGTGATGATGTCCCTGCAAGCCGAGTTAGAGGACTGGCTAAAGGTCTGGTTCTGAATAATGGTGGTTCGGTTGTGCATTATTACACGAGCGTATTAAAAGGTTTTTCTGCCAGGATGTCGGCCACCGCTGCTGAAAACATTGAATATAAGAATCCAAATATTGCGTATTGTGATCCAAATGGTCTGGCTCGGGCGGGAGGTATAGCGCAATCGGGCGCCAAAGGTGGAAAGGGCGGTAAACCGAATCAAGCAAAAGAAGAAATAATTCCGGAAGGCGTCCTCATGGTTGGCGGGCCGGTTGACTTTACAGGTATGAGTGATGCTGCTGCCTGGGTTCTTGATTCGGGGATTGATCTCGACAATCCAGATCTGAATGTGGATGCCAGTCGCGGTAGAAATTTTGTGTCCACTGGTAAAAACACAATAGATGATGGTAATGGTCATGGTACCCATGTGGCCGGTACGATTGGCGCGATCGTGGATAATGATATGGGTGTTGCGGGTGTTGCCGCGGGTGTCACTGTCATACCCGTGAGAGTATTACATAACAGTAATTGGGCAGCCTATGACGATATGATTGCCGGCATGGATTATGTGGCAGGTGCATGTATTAAAAAATCGAGTTGTATTGGTCATGTCGCTAATATGAGTATTTGGACCACGGAACATGTACCAAGCCTGCATGCTGCTACAGAGGGTCTTGCAGACGTAATGCCATTTGTTGTCATTGCAGGCAACTACGGCGAAGACATTAATCTTTCACCCTCAGAGCCTGCGCATGTGGAGCATGATAATTTATATACTGTATCAGCAGTTGATTTCAAAGGTAACTTTACCGATTTTTCAAACTATGGCTGGACTGACTATATAGGTGACTGTAGCGATAATGATCCATATTCCTGCGGCGGTGTTGATATTGCTGCTCCGGGTAAAGACATTATTTCATTACAACCGGGCGGTGGTCTGGCGACCTGGTACGGGACCTCAATGGCCGCACCTCATGTTGCGGGGGTTATTTTGTTATCAGGCGGTAATGCGCCCGCATCAAGCGGGTTCGCTAACAAAGACCCGGACAGCAACGCCGATCCAATTGCTTGTTTTAATTGCCGCCGGTGAGATATATGAAGCAGATGGGATCAGGCCTCCTGTTTTCTAAGGGAGGCAAGTAGAGTTTAGACAAATTGCAGAGTCATGAAGCGTTAAGTTATTAATTTATCAGTGTCCCTATATTCGTTTATTAACTACTTAACCAATATCACATCATATAATCATATATTCAGCCCTTGCAGGAAACGGGAGGTCTGATCCTTTTAATGCCCTATAAAAAATAATGTTAGATCATTAATGCATTAATGTATTAATTTTTTCTTATTTACTTTGTCGTAAATACTATAAAAATCAGATAAATGCGACGCGTTGTTGTAACCAGCAGACAGAAATATATCTTAAATTATTTATGCAAAATATAACTTAATAAATTTGTAAGAAACTAGTGGACATAAAAATAGCTTTTGCTTTACGATCTAGACGTGGGGGTTGCTGAAGTATTTGAGCCAGCTTCTTTTGAACACAGTGCAAAAAATAATTAAAAAACCAAATAATAAGTATAAGCATTTTTGCTCGCCGTGTTCGAAGACAGATGTTGGTTCGGGATGATGGAATGTAATGTGTCATTATATTCCTTAAGGGGAGTCTCTTGATAAAGCAACCACAGTTAGCATACGTCGCTAAGACAAATAATAGGTATTCTTCGTAATGCTATTTAGTACACGCCGAATTAGTCGGTACGCTATATTTTCTGTATTCATCTTTGCGGTGATGCAGATTTATGCGTTGCATATGAGTACCTTCCATATTTTTAATAACATGCCGCCGATGTGCGAGCTATGTGCAATTGCCAAGAATTCTGGTAACGGGCTTATAAGTACTGTCACGCCAGTTAGTCATTCCTTTAAACATTTTCATGATTATGAATATGTTTCTAATCAATTCGACTATGTTGTCGAATTTCGTTATCAACCCCGCGCTCCACCTCACCAATTAATTGCTTAACTATTTACTTTATTTTAAAAGATCGAATTAAAACAATATTGTAAATACTGTCCCGGCTTTCTGAGTTCGGGGATAGATTAAGTATCAGTAATAAAAATTAATAATTGTGCTCGTCAGGTAGACGTTTCGTGAGTTATATAAAAATACGTATGTCTTGTTGTGATGAGTAATTAAATGGTAAGCCAGTTTTCCTGAAAAATAAGTTCAAGCTAGATGATGGGAATATCGTCCGGGATTGAATGTCAGGAACCGGCATGGGTGGAGAAGTTTAGTTCCGGAGGGGGTTCACATGTCCAAGCAATCGTCAGGATTGTCAGTCGCGTTATTGTCTTTTGTGTATTTTGTTATTGCATTGTCATTATCAGGTTGTCTTGAGGATCCTTCCTCGTTTGAAGACAGGCAACAAGGTGATCTTTCAGCGAATAATAGTCCACCGCCTGATGGCGATGCTAATCCAACGACTATTGAAGGCCAGAGTTTTGTCGAAGGTTATTGGGGTGCGATTAACCCTCTGGCTACTGATGAACAACCCTCGAGTTCAAATCCCGCCTCTTCCAGGCAGATGATGGACGTTGCAGACAATGGTAATGTCTTCCTGAGCTGGACAAACACATCCTCAGCCCCGGGTGAGATGCTAAAAGTCATGCGAGCGGAGTTTGACGCAACCAATGGCTATGCCTGGAGTGATCCCAACGATAGCTTGTTTATACCGGCCGGTTTCACTGATGATGCTATGGGAGCGTCGTTTACCGTTAACCGGGCCAGTGCCGACGGTTATGCCTTGTGGGAATCTGGCGGCAGCATAAAGATCAGTGAATTCATGGATGCCATGAATCACTTCATGGGAACCGCGGCATTACCAGAAGCTCATGTGCCACAAGTGCTGGTTGATTCGACGGGTAAAGCTCACCTCGTGGCACAAAGTCATATGATGAATGGTTTTGGTCTGGATGTGTCCACCCGAACTGCGTTTAATACCTGGGGCGCGGCAGTGCAATTGCATCGCATGGGTGCTGATGCGGCTAATGCCATTAACTTACCGAATCATTTTCTCAAGGCTGTCATTGATGGTCAGGACAATATTCTTACAGTGTGGCTGGAGCAGCAGGCTGAAGAATCACGCCTAATGGCAGCGACATATAATACAACCAGTAATACCTGGGGTACACCTGAGGCCATTGTTGATACTGTACATTCACATGGTGTTAATTTTTCTGCGCTGGTATCGATTGCGATTACGGGTGTTCCCTCCACGGCCAGAGCGCATGTTGCCCTGTTTCAGGATGACGGTACTGAAAAGGCAATTATTACTGCAGATTATGACGGCACCCTATGGGCACATGCCGAGCGCCGTGATGTGCAAACAGCAACGAGAATGATTAGCTCTCAGGCCAGTTTTGCTACGAGTGATACCGGCCATCTTGTTGTCGCCTGGGTTGAGTCAGAGGGTGATATGAACCACATCATGTCATTGCGACACCACCCTGATAGTGGCTGGGGTGGAGCCATGATGATAACCATGGCAGCAATGGGCGCGAGTGTTTCTGATCCTGGTCTGGCGCTTAATGACAGTGGTCACGCGGTCGCGACCTGGTATGAAACGGATGCAACTGAAATACACGTGCTTTCCAGTTTACAAAAGCCGAATGAAGACTGGGCACAAAAAGAAATGGTTGGTTCTTATCCTGTAGGTAGCCTGTTAACACAAGCTGTCAGTGTTATGCTGGCCGATGGCACTCCCTGGAGCGTCTGGAGCATGCAAGTAACAGATGATTTAACCGCAACAACAACGACGACAACTAATTTAGTACGACGCCTCGCTACAATCGA
>JAUWSG010000056.1 GCA_030610155.1 Gammaproteobacteria bacterium | reverse complement strand
GTTGATCATACCCAGGTATTAGGGAATTGTTTTGATTGCCATAATGGGACAATCGCCTCAGGCAAGACAGGCAGTCATATTGAGACTACCAATATTTGTGATGCTTGCCATAGTACAACCGCCTGGGCGCCGGCCATTACAGTTGATCATAACGAAGTGCTGGGTTCCTGTACGACTTGCCACAATAATGTCATAGCACAGGGTTTGCCAGGAGGACACTGTGATACGCTGGGTGCTGAGTGTGATGACTGTCATCTGACCACAGGTCCGTGGGCAAATGCGTTTGCGGATTGTGTTGCCGCCCCGGCGCCTGCACCCGCGCCGGGTCCGGCACCTGCGCCGGGTCCAGCACCCGCGCCGGCTCCAGCACCGGCTCCAGCTCCTGCACCAGGCGGTGGTGGTATGGGTGGTGGTGGTATGGGCGGAGGTGGTGGCGGTGGTGGTATGGGTTAACTACAGTAGTGTAGCGGGTTACATCTAGAGAAGTATGAAATAGATGAGTACGAAGTAGTTATTATTTATCAGCACTTGGATTGTCCGTTACCTTTTATTTCTTGGTTTTTTTCAATTCACCCTTCGGGATTTTAAATGCGAGGGGTGCCGCACCTTTTTTCTTTAACAGACTGACCATTCTCGAATATTTTCGTTCTTTAGCCAGATACAAAGCTGAGTGACCGGCAGTGTTTTTAGTATTAATAAGTGCATTGCTGCTGAGCAGGGCCCGGGCAATTTCAGGTTCATTTTCTCGCGCGGCAAACATTAATGCGGTAAACCATTTCGGTCTTTTACATTAGGTGCCGCACCATTTTTTAATAACAACTTGACCATTGACTCATGACCACGTTTTGAAGCAATCATTAATGCTGTTAAACCAATCCGTGACTTTGTATTTACATTAGCTTTTTTATGAATAAGGGTTTCTGCAATAGCAATACTGTTATTATCTGCAGTAGCCATTAAGGGAGTAATATTGTTTTTCTCTCCAATATTCGGGTCAGCCCCGTCTTTAAACAGTTTTTTTACCAGTCTGTGATATTTTTCAAGTGACGCAATGAATAGGGCGGTTCGCCCTTTTTCATTTTGTAAGTTAATATGTGCGCCATTATCAAGTAGTGCTGCCACACTGCCAATATTATTCTTTTTCGCAGCGATATGCAGTGCTGTGTTACCTTCTGAATCGGTAATATTGGGATCAGTTTTGCCTTTTAATAAAAGCAAAGAAATTATTTCAGGCCGGTTTCGTTCAACGGCAAGCATGAGGGCTGTTTTCCCTGCGACTTCCTTGACGTTTGTGAAAGCTTTGTTTTTAAGCAGTATGTTGACGATTTCGATATTGTTGTTGACTGTTGCAGCTATCAGAGCCGTGCGACCCAGTTTGTTTTTCTGGTTAATATTGGCATCCGCCTTAATAATGGCGCCTACTGTCTTTTTGAAATCATATTTCGCAGCAATGATGAGTGCTGTATTTTCCATCTTGTCTTTTGAATCAATTAGCGCGCCTGCATTAACCAATGTTGCAATCACATTCCCCTGGCCTTTGGTGGCGGCATAAATAAGTGCGGTGTTACCAAATTTATCTTTTGTATTTGGCTTGGCGCCTTTCTTAATCAATGTTTCGATGGCTTTTTTATTGCCGGCCAAGGCTGCTTCCATTAAGGGTGTTCTGCCAGAATCATCAGCCGTATTGGGTGAGGCGCCAATTTTAATGAGTTGCAATATTCCATCACTGTTTCCCCGTAAAGCTTCCGCTCTGAGGGCATCGTTGGAATTAAACTCCTTGTCGGCAGGTGATTTCTTTTTCTTTTTGTTTAACTTTTCATATTTATCAGCACCGGCGTTAAGTTTATCCAGTCTTTTTTGCGCCAGAGGTATTTCGGGGACATCATTTTTATTTGCCTTTCTGGCCTTTTTATAATATTTCTTCGCGGATTTTATATTTTTTTTGGTGCCCAGACCCAACTCATACATGACGCCCAGGTTATATAAAGCTTTTGGGTGATCTTGCTTGGCTGCCTTACTAAACCAGGTAAAAGCTTTTTTATTGTTTTCTTTTACCCCAAGCCCCAGTCGGTAAACTGTTCCCATGCGATATTGGGAGTCGGCATGGCCTTTTTTTGCCAGTGGTAGCCAATAATTAATAGCGGATTGGTAATCCAGATCTTTTGCTGCAAATACCCCGGTTTCATAGAGCTCATCCGTACTGTCAGCAAAACTTGAAACTGATACGCAAAGAAGGAGGGTTGATAAAATGAGACTGCTTATTACTTTAATCATTCGCATAGGAGACTGTTTACTAATTTAAAGACGTAATTCCTGAAGTGCTGTTAACTATCCTGGCGACCTCTGAACAATCCAGGGAGACCAGTATTCATACGGGATCCTAATATATTACCGTTCAATTATACATCGACAAATATCTTGGAGACATAAATGACTGTGGTAGTATAACTTGCATCTGCCACAGTTAATTATTTAATGTATTTACGGTAGTAAGTGCTTAATATATATTAAATTAATTGAGAATTTAACCTTTTTTTCAGAGTCGCCCATGAACTTACACGAATATCAGGCCAAGCAACTTTTTAGTGAATATGGGGTGCCAGTGCCTAAAAATAAACCAGCTGTATCTGTTGATGAAGCTGTCGCGGCCGCAGAGGAATTGGGCGGCAGCAGCTGGATGGTTAAAGCTCAGGTACATGCCGGCGGGCGAGGTAAGGGCGGGGGGGTAAAACTTGTGACCAGTCTTGAAGAAGTCAGGGAACAGAGCGCACGCCTGATTGGCTCCAGCCTGGTGACGCATCAAACAACAAAAGAAGGTCAACCGGTTAATATCGTGATGATTGAGCAGCCTTGCACTATTGCCAATGAACTGTACCTGGGTGCCGTTGTTGATCGGGGCAAAAAGTGCATTGCGTTTATGGCGTCGGTTGCTGGCGGCATGGATATTGAAGAGGTCGCGGCAAATGAACCAGAGAAAATTCTAACCGCATTTGTTGATCCTGTTGTAGGTTTACAAGCGTATCAATGCCGTGAGTTGGCGTTCGGATTGGGTTTGAAAGATAAACAAATTGGCGCGTTTTCCAGAATCATGTCCGGTTTGTATAAATTGTTTATTGAAAAAGACGCCAGTCTGTTGGAGGTTAATCCCCTGGTTGTCACTGAAACCGGTGAGTTGATCGCGGCAGATGCAAAAATAAATATTGATGATAGTGCTTTATCAAGACAAAAAGCCATCAACGATATGCGTGACGCCAGTCAGGAAGACGAAAAGGAAAGCAAGGCACAGGAAATTGGCCTGAATTATATCAGTCTGGAGGGTGATATTGCCTGCATGGTAAATGGTGCCGGCCTGGCAATGGCAACGATGGATTTGATTAAACTCGAAGGTGGTGAACCGGCCAACTTTCTTGACGTGGGTGGTGGCGCAACATCTGATCGTGTAGCAGAAGCATTCAAATTGATTCTTTCTGATAAAAAAGTAAAAGCAATTCTGGTTAATATTTTTGGTGGCATTGTGCGCTGTGATCTTATTGCTGAAGGCATTATACAAGCCGTTGGCGAAGTGGGTATAAATCTTCCTGTTGTCGTTCGTCTTGAAGGGACCAATGTTGATAAAGGAAGAGAGTTGCTTAACAAAAGTGGCTTATCCATCACCGGCGTTAACGATTTGACCCAGGCGGCGAGAACAGCCGTTTCGTTAGCAAAAGGAGGCCAATAGGGAACGAATAATGGCTATTCTTATTAATAAAAACACGCGAGTCATCTGTCAGGGGTTTACCGGGAAACAAGGCACCTTTCATTCAGAACAGGCTATTGCATACGGATCAAATGTTGTTGGTGGCGTGACACCCGGAAAAGGTGGTCAGACCCATCTTGGGTTGCCGGTTTTTAATACAGTACGTGATGCTGTTGAGCAAGCAAATGCAAACGCAAGTATGATTTTCGTGCCTGCCATGTATGCAGCAGATTCAATTCTTGAAGCTGCAGATGCGGGTATTGAGGTAATCGTATGTATCACAGAAGGAATTCCGGTGCTGGACATGGTCAAGGTCAAGGCGGCACTGAGCAGTACCTATGCGGACAGAAATATCAGACTGATAGGCCCGAATTGCCCGGGGCTGATTACGCCAGGCGAATGTAAAATAGGCATTATGCCAGGCTCAATTCATCAAACAGGATCAATTGGTATCGTGTCCCGATCTGGTACGTTGACGTATGAAGCTGTTCATCAAACGACGTTGAGTGGTCTGGGACAAAGTACCTGTATTGGCATAGGGGGTGATCCCATACATGGAATGAATTTTATTGATTGTCTTGAGCTATTTGAAAAGGATGAACAAACAAAAGGTATTATTATGGTCGGCGAAATTGGTGGAACGGCTGAGGAAGAAGCCGCTGACTATATAAAGAAGCATGTAAGCAAACCCGTTGTCGCTTATATTGCCGGCGTAACGGCACCGTCTGGTAAACGCATGGGTCATGCGGGTGCGATCATATCAGGTGGTAAAGGTACGGCTGAAGAAAAAATTGCAGCATTGGAAGCAGCAGGTGTGAAGGTATCCCGATCACCAGCCGGTATGGGGTCTTGTATGTCAGAGCTAATCAGTGTGGGTTAATTTGTTATTCACCGCAAAGACGCAAAGCACGCAAAGCACGCAAAGGTTTTTGATTGTTTTTAATAAAAAAATGATTTCTTTGCGTGCTTTGCGCCTTTGCGGTGAATCCGTTTTTAATTTACTTCGGAAGTCAGATTGTTGAGCACTCATTCCAATTCAAAAAATACACAGTTACGTATCGTCATGGCGCAATTAAATATGTTTGTCGGCGATATGCAATATAATGTAAAAAAGTGTATCGATGCAGTTCATGAAGCACGGGATACGCATCAGGCAGACGCCATCGTCTTTCCAGAGTTGACGCTCACAGGCTATCCTCCTGAAGACTTGTTATTACGATCGCGGTTTTATACACGTGTTTCCGCGGCGCTTGATAAACTCATACAAGAAGTAAAAGGTATTGATGTCATTATTGGCTACCCGGAAAAAACACCGCAAGGTGTTTTTAATGCTGCATCGGTAATTAGTAATGGAAAAATAACGGCCAGTTATTATAAACAGCACTTGCCTAACTACAGTGTTTTTGATGAGAAACGTTATTTCATCCCCGGAGAATCCATTACTATTGTGCCAATCAAAGGTGTGCGGGTTGGTTTGACTATATGTGAAGATATCTGGATGAAACAACCTGCCAGTGAATATGCCCGGCAAGGTGCACAAATACTGATTAATCTCAATGCGTCGCCCTTTCATATCAATAAAAGACAGGAGCGGACAGAAATCATTCAACAGCGTGTCAGCGAAACAGCTGTTCCTGTTGTTTATGTCAACCTGGTGGGTGGTCAGGATGAGTTGGTATTTGATGGTGGTTCTTTTGTGTGCGATAAAATGGGTAAAATTGCCTATCGTGCCCCTGACTTTGTCGAAGGCTTGTATCCGGTTGATTTTGAAATTGATAATGGTATCGCGACACCCGTGCAAACTGCAGTGGAAGCAGAGCCCGATGAAGATACGAGTGTCTATAATGCGCTTGTTTCTGGTGTTCGGGATTACATCAAAAAGAATGGATTTCATGGGGCGGTATTGGGTCTGTCAGGCGGTATTGATTCAGCGCTGACATTGGTAATTGCCGTGGATGCGATCGGTGGTGAAAACGTGGAGGCTATTATGATGCCCTCCCGTTATACGGCAGATATGAGTCTTGAAGATGCACAAATAGAAGCGCAAAACCTGGATGTTGATTATCGTGTTATTTCAATAGGCCCCATATTTGATCGTTTTCTCGAAAGCCTGGAAGATGAGTTCGCGGGCACAGTTGTCGATGCGACAGAGGAGAACCTACAGGCAAGAACGCGTGGTGCTATCCTGATGGCAATTTCAAATAAGAAGGGAAAAATGGTCTTAACCACAGGAAATAAAAGTGAAATGGCTGTCGGATATGCCACACTATATGGTGATATGGCAGGCGGTTATGATGTCCTGAAAGATGTACCCAAGACAATGGTGTATCGTTTATGCGAATACCGTAATAAACTGGGCGCTGTGATACCACAAAGAGTACTCGATCGTCCGCCCAGCGCTGAATTGGCACCAGATCAGACTGATCAGGACAGTTTGCCTCCTTATCCGGTTTTGGATAGTATTTTGGAATTGTATATCGAAAAAGAACAATGTATAGAAGACATTATTGATGCGGGCTATGATAAGGATATAGTCAGAAAAATTGTCATGCTGGTTGATCGCAATGAGTATAAACGGCGCCAGGCTGCGCCCGGTGTCAGGATCAGTAAACTCGCTTTTGGTCGGGACCGGCGATACCCGATTACATCGGGCTATAATAAGGGCAATCAAGATTAGGACTATTCAGGGGAGTCATAAAAATGAAGAAGATAGAAGCAGTTATCAAGCCATTTAAGCTGGATGATGTCAGAGAGGCATTATCGGAAATCGGTATTACCGGCATGACGGCAATTGAAGTCAAAGGTTTCGGACGGCAAAAAGGGCATACCGAATTATATAGAGGTGCAGAATACGTCGTTGATTTTCTGCCCAAAGTGAAAATTGATATCGTTGTCAATGATGAACAGGTTGATCGTTGTGTTGAAGCGATTACAGAGTCAGCCCGAACAGGCAAGATTGGTGACGGAAAGATTTTTGTATCCAGCATTGAGCGTGTTGTCAGGATCAGAACAGGCGAAATGGATGGCGACGCTATTTAGCACACGGACGTGCTTATGTCGCGAGAGGACAGGACGTCCGTAGCGACACTGACCTCCAGTTGCCCCAGGGTTTTTAACAAAACCCCTAACCTGCAATTTCGAATACTTATGCGCCGTATAGGATGTACAAGTGTCGCGAGAGGACAGGAGTCCGAAGTGACCCGCGAGAGGACAGGACGTCCGTAGCGACACTGACCTCCAGTTGCCCCGGGGTTTCTAACAAACCCCCTTAACCTACACAACGCTGGAAGTGAGATTCAATAATTAACGGCAGTGGGTGTCACGACAGGTTGAGCGGGGTTATTGTCAGTGCTTAATTCCTCGAGGAGCGCAATACGACCTTTACCGGCCTGTTTGGCACGATACATCGCCGTATCGGCTTTCTTGATGGCGGATTCCACATCAATTTTCTCAGAGCCCAAAAGGCATATCCCGATACTCGAATTTACCTGTAATATGTTACCTTTAAAATCAAAACTCTTGTTGATTTCATTTTGCAGTTTCAGCGCAATATCAACGGCCTTTTGGTGTGCAGATTGTTCATTATCTGCAATTTGAGTAAACAAGACCACAAACTCATCACCGCCAAGGCGACCGGCAATATCTTCCGCTCTTATGTTAGCTTGTAAACGCTTGGCGACTTTTTTAAGTACAGCATCCCCGGCGTCATGCCCATACGTATCATTAACCGGTTTAAATCCGTCCAGGTCCAGAAGCAGAAGGGCACCAACCGTTTTATGTCTGACACATGTCGCGATTAATTTTTCCAGAAGTTGAAAAATCAGTCGCCGATTTGGTAACTGTGTTAGTGGGTCGTTAAATGCCATTTGACTTATTGTTTTAACGGCATTGTCTCTGGCGATGACAAAGGGTCTGATGACCCAGAAATAAATCAGGGGGCTGGAAAGAAGTGTCAGAGAAATCACATCAAGGGCAGCAATGAGATAGAGGTCCAGATCCGGTTTGGTGCTCACAAGAACAAGCATAATTAGCAGTTCCACCGTGGCAATAATGGTGATAATGCGAATAATGACTTGAGCAGAAGTTAATTCTTTCATTTTATTTTACCCGAATTACCATGTACGTGGTTTTTGGGGGAAAACCGGTATCTGTGGAAATTAAGCTACTTTTGTTCCAAATCCTGGCTATTACCGCTTTTATTTTCCAGGCTCTTATTTCCTTTCTGATTAAGCTTGATGATACGATCTGTATCGGCAGCTAATTCAGAGATATTAAGTTCGTTATAGGCTTGTTTTAGAATCTCCAGTGCCATGGGAACAGCGGGCGTTTGCTGATAATTTTCCAGTATATATTTCGCACGATTTACAGCCGCAACATAGGCGCCGCGTTTCAAATAAAATTTCGCAACATTTATTTCATGCATGGCAAGGTTATTACGTAAGAATGCCATCCTTTTCTTTGAATCTTTAGCATAGTTGCTGTCCGGAAATTTTTTAACCAGTGTTGAAAAATATCCAAATGAACGTCTTGCTGTCCCCGGATCCAGCATGGATGAGTCTTTCTTCATGACATTTTCAAGGAAATTATTTCCGACTGGAAAGCTTGCCAGACCCTTAATATAATACGCATAGTCGACACTGCTATGGCGGGGGTGAAGTTTGATAAAACGGTCTGCTGCTGATATTGCAGATTCCGGTTCATTAAATTTGTAATAAACGTAAGCTGATTCCAGTTGAGCTTGTTGTGCATAACGACCAAAGGGAAAGCGAGCTTCAATTTTTTCCAGATAATCGATTGCGGTTTCGTAATCACCAATCTGCATGGAATCTTTGGCTTCCTGGTATAATTTTTCAGCGGTCCATTGCAGTGTTTCGTCTGAATCATCAGGTGATGAGGAACAGGCCGCTAGTGTCAGGCCGAGTAATGACAATATTGTAAATTTTCGTATATATGTGAGCATGTTATGGTTTATCTTCAACATTCAGGCGTTCTACAAATAGAGGTTTCTTAGTACTATAAGTTCATTTTCAGCTAAATTAATATGAAAATATCTTATAAATCAATGATATAATGTGATATTGCTCCAACAGGATCCTATAATACCGTAAATTATGAGTGAAAACGATTTCTTATCTTTTAAAATTCCGGAACAGATGGCCGGACGCCGTCTGGATCAGGCAATGGCTGAGCTGGTGCCCCAGTATTCACGCTCCCGGTTGCAGCAGTGGATCCGTGAAGGCAATGTGCTGGTAAATGGCGAGGTTCTCAGGCCGAGGGACAAAATTCAGGGCGGGGAGAGTGTCGAGCTCAGGATCATTCTTGAGAAGGAAGTGTCCGCCGAGCCGGAAGATATAGCACTTGATATTGTTTATGAAGATGATGCACTGGTTGTGCTTAATAAGCCAAAGGGGCTTGTTGTGCATCCCGCGACGGGTAATCCCAATGGCACAATGCTTAACGCATTACTTCATCATTATCCTGCCTTGAATGAAATACCACGGGCAGGAATAGTTCATCGCCTGGACAAGGATACCAGCGGTTTGCTGGTCGTGGCCAAGACACTTCCTGCTCAAACATCAATTGTTAAAATGTTGCAAAAACATGATGTCGTGCGTGAATACGATGCTGTTGTGACGGGTGCCATGATATCGGGCGGCATTGTTGATGAGCCCGTGGGTCGTCATCCGGTGGATCGAAAAAGAATGGCAATCAACATTACGAAAGGTAAAAATGCAGTAACTCATTATCGCATTGCCGAACGTTTTGAGCACTATACACATTTAAAATTACAACTGGAAACGGGCCGGACGCATCAAATTCGGGTGCATATGAAGCATATCAGACATCCGATTGTGGGCGACCAGGTCTATGGAAACCGTTTGCAGATTCCGCCTAAAGCCAGTCAGTCACTCATCGACGCATTGAGGCGATTCAAGCGGCAGGCTTTACATGCCTCAAGATTAAAATTGAAGCATCCATCAAGCGGGGAAGAAATGGAGTGGTCTGTACCATTGCCGCAAGACATCGCGGCATTGCTGGAGATATTGCGTAAAGAGGATAAAGCAGTTTAAAGATCACCACTTAATGAGCGGTGGTTTGGGTGTGCAATAATAATGAAAAAACACAAAGACAAGGTGATCGGAGAAATGCCGGGGATATGTCCTGACTGGCCTGCACCCGGAAATGTTCATGCCTGGAGTACTTTTCGGACTGGAGGGGTTAGCGAAGCGCCTTATGATCAGTTGAACCTGGCTAATCATGTGGGGGACGATAAACATACGGTGAGTCGAAATCGACAATTATTAAAGCAATCGCTTGCTTTGCCATCTGAACCCTGTTGGTTGGAGCAGGTGCATGGGATTGATGTGATTGAAGCCAGTACGGCAATGGAAAACAATGTCGCAGATGGCAGTTTTGCCTCAAAGCCGGGTCATGTTTGTGTGGTGATGACGGCAGACTGCCTACCTGTTTTGTTATGCAATAAACAGGGCACGGTCGTTGCTGCCGTACACGCAGGCTGGCGTGGGTTATTGCAAGGCGTCATTCCTGCAGCGGTTGAAAAACTCCAGATGCAAAATGAACATATTCTTGCCTGGCTGGGGCCGGCGATTGGACCGCAATCATTTGAAGTAGGCAGGGAAGTCAAAGAAGCATTTATGAATGCAGATTTAAATAATGACGGAGCATTTCTGCCATCGACTGCAGGGCATTTTTTTGCCAATCTTTACCAATTGGCTGAATTGCAGTTAAAACGACTGGGTATTAAAAATGTATATGGACAGAAATGGTGTACATATCAAGATAAGTCCCATTATTTTTCATATCGGCGTGACGGAGTAACCGGCAGAATGGCAAGCCTGATTTGGCTATCAGAATAAAAATATGTTCCTACTTTTAGTAAAGGTGATGGCTTATTAATGAGAAAAATCGGATATTATGTATAAAACAATTATTCATACTGCAACGCTTGATAATTCGGCGGTAGAAAAATTGAGCGCGGTTATTAAAGGTGAGTTGGAAGCGGCAGGTCAATACCATGTGTTGCATCATAAAACATCAGTAAGCAGATCGTCATTATCTACCTTATCGCAAGCATTAAAAATCGACATCAATCTTTTGCCGGATGGATTTGATCCGCTTGAAATCAGCTTGCTCATGACGGACATGGATTCTACATTGATTAATATCGAATGTGTGGATGAGATTGCGGATTTTGCCGGTGTCAAACCCGAAGTGCACGCGATAACAGAAGCTGCGATGCGCGGTGAGCTTGATTTTGCTCAATCGTTGACCCGGCGCGTTGGCCTGTTAAAGGGTTTGAACCAGTCTGTTTTGCAGGAAGTGTATGATAATCGATTGAAACTCAATCCAGGTGCAGATCAAATGCTTGCATGCCTGAAGTCTAAACATGTTAAAACGGCACTGGTCTCTGGTGGATTTACCTTCTTTACGGATAGACTTCAGTCACGGTTACAGCTCGATTATAGCAGGGCGAACGTGTTGGAAATTCAGCAAGGTTGTTTAATGGGCAGGGTAGTGGGTGATATTGTTGGTGCAGAGGCGAAACGGGACTTCTTATTGTCGCTATGTGATGAACTGGGCATTAATATAAGCAGTACGATCGCGATGGGTGATGGTGCAAATGATTTGATCATGATGGACAAAGCCGGGTTGAGTATTGCCTATCATGCTAAACCAAAGGTGCAAGAGGCGGCTGATATCGCGCTTAATTATTCAGGGCTGAATGCGGTATGCGATTTATTGCAAAGTTAAGATGCCTTGATTATTGTATTTCTGATTGTGTAATAACAGTTTATTGTTCAAGGCGACTTAAAGTTTTCCCGGTTTTTGCCTACAATGTAGAGTGATACTGTTTTAAATATCATTTAAATACTGGATATTATGAGTATTTAAAAACCGTTCGGAGTAACGTGTCATGAAAGTGAGCAAGATATTAGAAGATAAGGGCAAGGACTGTTTCAGTATCGAGCCGGATCAATTCTTGTACGAAGCTGTTGAGCTAATGACGCAGCACAAGATTGGCTCTTTGTTAGTCATGGAGAATGGGAACCTGAAAAGTATCGTCACTGAACGGGATGTTATGGGTGCAGTTGGCAAATATAAGGACAAAATATCCGGCATCAAGGTAGAAGATGTGATGGCCTCCAGCCTGGTGACTTGTTGTAGCGACGATGATATTGCTTCTGTAATGGGTAAGATGACAAATAATGCAACAAAACGCTGGATAAGGCATTTACCCGTGGTGGATGAAGGGATGTTGGCCGGTATGATCTCTATTGGCGATATCGTTCATATATTGTTAAAAGAAGCGAAATTTGAGAATCGCTTGCTCAAAAATTACATTCAAAACTGGCCTGAAGAAGACGCTGACGGCGATTAACGAACGTGCTCAAAATCCCGGAACTTAATTCAATTGAAAATCGCAAACATGCCTGCATAGGTTCAAAGGATCGGTCGGGGCCTCAGCCAGAGACGTGAATATTTACGCAGTAGCTGTTTTTACAGGAGGAAACACGTCAGTGTGAATGAGCTCGAGGTTATTCTCTTCCCCGAATGAAACTAAAAACTGGTATAACATTGGATCAGTTTCTTCCAGGTCTGTCTCGATAACAACGCAATTTATGCCTTCCAGTGTGGCCATTTTGACCTTTGGGTGAAATATTATTCGACGCCCAAGCCCATGGCTGGCAACCGCTGTTGTCAGTCGTTGTGCCCAGTCGCTGGGGCGAAATTTTTTCCCCTCTTTGGTGATGCCATAAATGATTATTTTGGCTGTTTTTGAGTTCATTCTTCAATAGTCGTTTTCAAGTTGGATATTATAATACGCTATTATAGTTTATCTGGATTGAGTATAGATATAAAAAATAAGCGCCAGATGCCTTTTATATGCTTTTATCAGTAGTTTTAAGTAATAGCGAGGATTTGTTAACAGTGCATCAGTATACCTTAATCACGACAAAGCATCGGTGTTTGATGGTTATATTCATAAAATAGCGGATCTTTTTAATAATAGAGAAATTAGTATGGACCCTGAATTTTGGCATGATCGTTGGCGTGAAAATAGGATTGGATTTCATCAGCAAGAATTCAATACGCATTTAACCGAGTATTGGCGAAAACTTGGCCTCAGCCCGGGGCAGGGCGTGTTTGTGCCCTTGTGTGGGAAGTCCCATGATTTGACCTGGCTAGATCAGCAAGGTCATCCAGTACTGGGGATTGAAATAAGCGAAGTCGCGGTCAAAGCTTATTTTGAAGAGAATGATTTACAAGTACAGCAGCAACAAAAAGATCATTATTCGCTTTGGTACAAAGGCGCACTCAAAATTATATGCGGAGATTTTTTTGATTTAAAGCCCGCTGACCTTCAAGGTGTTAAGGGGGTATATGACAGGGCATCATTGATTGCGTTACCAACAGAATACCGTCAACGGTATGTCCAGCATTTGGTCACGTTGCTGGAAAAAGAGGCCAAAATATTGCTGGTTACCCTGGAATATCCTCATGCAGAGATGCAGGGGCCACCATTTTCGGTGACTGAATCAGAAATTGAGAGGCTATACCATCAATATTTCAATATCGAAAAAGTTTATGATCAGGACATTTTGAATATGGACGAAAATGCGCGTTTTAAGTCCCAGGGCTTGACGCATATGTCAGAAAAAGTTTACCTGCTAACGCCTTTGTGAAAAATATAAGCAATAGCTTGATTTTGTAACAAATATTTTGCAATTCACTAATTTAATCCTACAACATTGTGATGGAATTATATTTATAATTATATAGTAATAACAGTTAGTTACGGTGCAAATTGAAAGTAATTACAGGTTTCATGATAACTTTTATTATCCAGTAAATTCATAGATATTATGAGTGCTTAATAGATGTGCGTTGTATAGTAATGGTACGAGGGAAGTTGTTAAGGGTGAAAATAAGCTAAAAAATAATCACACCTGTTTTTAGAATCACTTTAATTTACGATAGTATTTTTCGATTTTAAAACTCAATAAATAGATTAAATGGCCGTTTAGAACGTATGGTTGTTTATATCTATCGTGTGTGTGGCTAATAAATGAATCTCGGATTAAAAAGTATAAAAAGCAGGATCATATTCTTATCGGTCCTTCTTGCTGTGTGCCTTATTCTGGCTGTTTTATATACTCAACGAATTGTTAATCAATCCACCGGGACTAGTCTCGATCTTGTTGTTGAGGATCGAACTTTGTTCCATCAATTAAATATCCTGAAGGAATCCGTTAAAGAAACGGAAAGAACGATATACCAGTACTCTTTATTACATGAAAAGAGTATGCATAAAAATCTTGATGTTTTGTCCAAAAGCCTCGTTTATCAGGCGGACTCTCTCCTGGAAAACCAAACAACTTCGAATGCAGATTTATTACGTTTGCCAATACTGCGATTACGCGACACGCTGATAAATATCCAGTTCGAATTAAGAGATTTTGTAAAAATCGTCGGCAATATGGAAACGCTTTATCCCGCGATGCCTATTTTACGTGATGAGTTATATCCAATAAATGTTGCTTT